>CASEEM010000021.1 GCA_949286985.1 uncultured Eubacteriales bacterium | reverse complement strand
AGCTGGTCGAGGACGGTGTCGTCTCCGGCTGGGACGATCCGCGCATGCCTACTATTGCCGGCATCCGCCGCCGCGGTTATACGCCGGAGGCCATTCGCAACTTCTGCGAAGAGATCGGCGTGGCAAAGGCGAATTCGACGGTCGATTTCGCGCAGCTCGAGGCGGCCGTTCGTGCCGATCTTCAGGAGAAGGTGGCAGCGAAGAATGTCGTCATGAATCCGATCAAGGTCATCATCACGAATTATCCGGAAGACCGGATTGAATATTGCACGGTGGAGAACAACCGCAACGTACCGGAGATGGGCGAGCGCGAGATTCCGTTCGGCCGCGAGATCGATATCGACGGCGAGGATTTCATGGAGGTGCCGGTCAAGAAGTACTTCCGTCTCTTCCCGGGCAATGAGGTTCGCCTGAAGGGCGCTTATTTCATCACCTGCAGCGAGGTCATCAAGAATGAGGACGGAAGCATCAAGGAGCTTCACTGCACGTATGACCCGGAGACCAAGAGCGGTATGCCGGGAAGCGACCGCAAGGTGAAGGGAACGATCCACTTCGTCGAGGCCTCGACCGCCGTTCGCGTCGATATCCGCGAATACTCCTCGCTCATGGAGACGAAGGAGGACGGCACGATGGATCTCGCACCGAATTCGCTGGTCGAGACGTTCGGTTATGCGGAGCCTTCGGTTCGCGAGATGAAACCGGGCGAACGCTGCCAGTTCTTCCGCAAGGGATATTATATTGCCGATACCGAGCTCTCGGAGGAAGGCAAGCCGGTGTTCAACAGCATCGTCAGTCTGAAGAGCTCCTGGAAGAAATAAATCAGTCGCTTTGAAGCGGCGCGAGCTCCTGCGGCTCGCGCCTTTTCTCAAGACGTGAAAGGAGGGATTCCGATGAACAGTATCTTTAACAGCATACTGACCTTTATCAGCGAGAATCCGATCTTTGCGAAATATTTTACGACGTCGGTGCGCTGGATCTTCGTGATTCTGGCCGCCTACATTCTCATTCAATCCATCACTTCACTCCTCCTGAGCCGTGTCACGCCGGAGGTGTGGGGTTACCTTTATGTGGAGGACGGCGACAGTCTGCCTATCACGCACTGGGAGAATATCATCGGCAGAGCCAATTCGGTCGACCTGCAGGTGCCGATGGGGACCGTGTCGAAGTCGCATGCGCTGCTGATTCGGCGGCCGGACGGACGATGGATGTTCAAGGATCTCAATTCCAAGAACGGCACGCAGATCAACGGGGTGCAGCTCATCCCGGCGAAGAAGTATCTCATCCATCCGGGCGACCATATCCGCCTCGGCGGTGCCAAATGCACGCTGGCGACCATCAGCGTGGAAGAGGAACGCAATAATGAGATGATGCGAGACATGGACCGGAAGCCGATCTCGCCGTGGCCGCTTCTCATCGCCGTCACGGTATTTCAGGCGTTGACGGTGCTTCAGCTCATTGTCGGCATGGGCACTGAGATCACGCCGGGTGCGCTTCTCGCCATCCCGCTCCTCACGCTCACGATGTGGATCTATGTCATGGTCTTCCGGGCTCTCGGGAGCAAGGGCTTCGAGCTCGAGATGATCGCCTTCTTTATGACGACCATCGGCCTCGCGGTGACAGCATCCTCGGCGCCGGAGGAGACGATGAAGCAGTTTATCGCCTTCCTGATAGGTCTGGCGCTTTTCATCTTCATGTGCGTCTTCCTCCGCGATCTTCCGCGCACGCAGAAAATCCGGCCGATTCTGGCCGGGCTTTCCATTCTCCTGATGCTGTTCAACCTGGCCTTCGGAACGCTTAAATACGGCGCGACGAACTGGGTCTCCATCGGAGGACTGTCTGTTCAGCCGTCGGAGCTCGTGAAGCTCGCCTTCATTTGTATCGGCGCAGGCACGTTGGAGGAACTCTTTCAGAAGAAGAACCTCTATCTCTTCGCCGCCTTTTCGCTCTTCTGTCTCGGCGGCTTGGCAGTCATGGGCGACTTCGGAACGGCGCTCATCTTCTTTGCGAGCTACTTGGTCATCTCGTTTCTACGAAGCGGCGACTTCTCGCGTATGGTTCTGACACTCGGAGGTGCCGGCATCCTCGGTATGATGGTGCTCCGGTTCAAGCCTTATATCGCGAGCCGCTTCGATGCCTGGGGCCATGTATGGGAAGCGGCTTTCATCAACGATCTCGGATTCCAGCAGACGCGGACGATGTCTTATGCGGCAGGCGGCGGCCTTCTCGGTCTCGGCGCCGGAAACGGATCGCTCAAGACGGTCGGCGCAGCCAATACCGACCTCGTATTCGGTTATGTCACGGAGGAGTGGGGACTGATCATCGCGATCCTCCTCGTCCTCTGTCTCATCACGCTGTCGCTCTTCTCCGTCAATTCCATCATCGCCGGACGCTCGACCTTTTATTCCATTGCGGCCTGCGGTGCGGCGACGATGATGATTGTACAGACCATGCTCAATATCTTCGGTGCGGTGGATCTCTTTCCGCTCACCGGCGTCACCTTCCCGTTCATTTCGACGGGAGGTACGAGCTTGATGTGCTCCTGGGCGATGCTCGCTTATCTCAAGGCTTCGGATATGAGAAAGGATGCCAGCTTGGCTATCCGCAAGAAAGGAGGCAGTGATGCGTAAAATCGAACGACGTGCCAATATCTGTCTCCTGCTGGCGGCTTGCCTCTTCCTCGGCATCTGCGTCTTCGTCTGGCGCTTCGTAACGCAGGGCAGCGAATGGGCATCCTTCTACGGCAACCAGCAGATTTATACGAACGGCGCCATCAATCGCGGATCCATTTACGACCGTGATGATGTCCCGCTGCTCGAATGTACGACGGACGGATTTATCTATAATTCCGATGCGGATATTCGCCGTTCGACGGTCAGCGTCGTCGGCGATCCGAACGGCAATATCTCGACGGGTGCCATCAATATGTGGAGAGACCGCCTCATCGGCTATGATCTTCTGAACGGCACCTATGACACGACGGCCGACGGCAAGAAAATCGATCTGACCATCGATGCGGATGCGAATGCGGCCGCTTATCGCGCTCTGGCCGGGCGCCAGGGAACGGTCGGCGTCTATAACTATGAGACGGGAGAGATCCTGGCGCTGGTCAACACGCCGGCCATCGATCCGACGCAGGCGCTTCCGGAGAATGAGGATTCGCCGGTATATTTCAACACCTTCCTCTCCGGTGCCTTGACGCCGGGATCGACCTTCAAGCTGGTCACCTCGGCGGCAGCCATCGATACGGTTTCGTCGATTGATAATTTCACGTATTATTGCAGCGGCTCCGTCGATGTAAACGGTTCGCCGATCAACTGCGTGAACCGTCAGGCGCACGGGGCGCTCGATTTCGAAAGCGCGCTGGCGAAGTCCTGTAATGGAGCTTTCGGCGAGATCACGCGCATGGTCGGTGCGGATACGATGGAGGAATATGTCAACCGCCTCGGCCTCACGGAGTCCCTCGATGTCAGCGGCATCGAGACGGCGAAGGGAAGCTTCAATTTCCCGGCGGACGATGATAACCAGCTCAGCTGGGCCGGCATCGGCCAGGCGCAGGACCTCGTCAATCCGTGCTCGCTGATGGTCTACATGGGCGCCATCGCGAACGGCGGCGAAGCCATCAATCCTTATCTCATCAAATCCTCCAACATCCTGAAGAAGATTGCGGGCGGAGAATCGCTCGGCGATTATCTTTCGCAGGAAACGGCGGACCGTCTGGCTTCGATGATGAAGAATAATGTGCAGACGACGTACGGCGAGTCGAATTTCGCAGGGCTGGACATCTATGCGAAGTCGGGAACGGCGGAGACCGGAAGCGGGACGCCGGATGCTTGGTTTGTCGGCTTCATCCGCAATGAGGATCATCCGTATGCCTTTGTCGTCTGGATCAAAAACGGCGGCACGGGATACCAGGTAGCCGGACCGGTCGCAAGGGCGACCCTGAACGCGCTGGTACAGCAGTAAGTCCCGAAGAATTCATGCTATGCAAAAAAGAGAAGCGCCTTGTAAAATCTTTGTAAGCGCTTCTCTTTATTCTTGCGCCGGGAACCCCTTGCGATTACAATGAAAGCAAGAAAGCAGGAAATTCTGAGAGGAAATTCCGAGACAGGAGGTTATTATGCTGATTTGTACGACGGAGAACATTCCGGGCAAGAAGTATCAGGTGCTCGGCCTTGTTAAGGGCAATATGGTTCAGACGAAGAACTTCGGTAAGGATATCGGTGCCAGCTTTAAGACGCTCGTCGGCGGCGAGGTCACCGCATATACGCAGATGATGGATGAGTCGCGTGAGATGGCAACGCAGCGCATGATCCAGGAAGCAACGAATCTCGGCGCCGATGCGATTGTCATGGTACGCTTCGCTTCTTCGGCCGTCATGCAGGGAGCGGCAGAGGTCATCGCTTACGGAACGGCTGTTGCATTTGTCGAATAAGGATTACTGAATCGAGATGCCGAAACGAAAGAGGGTCTGAAGGATCCATGCATCGGGTCGGTGAATCGAAAGCCTGTTTAAAGCAAAGAGTCCTGCGGGGAATTCCCCGCAGGACTCTTTTTTAGTATATCGATTCGGTTTGAAGAGTCTTACGCGCGATACTTCTTCGCGAGTTCAATGGCCTTCTGCTCATCGACAACATACGATCCCGGACGGCTCTTGAAGAAACGGAGCGTTCCGTAGAGGACGACGATACCGACGATGAGAGCGATCCACGGTGATTCCAGGATACCTGCGATGACGTAGCAGACGGTGGAGATGCCGAGTACGGTGAGTGCATACGGGAACTGCGTCTCGACGTGGCTGATGTGGTTCGCACCGGCACCGGCCGAAGCCATGATGGTGGTATCCGAAATCGGAGAGCAGTGGTCGCCGCAGACGCCGCCGGCCATGCAGGCCGAGATGACGACGATCATGAGGTCTGGGCGACTCTCCGTGATAGCGAGTGCAATCGGAATCAGGATGCCGAAGGTTCCCCAGGAGGTACCCGAAGCGATACCGAGTGCGCAGGCGATGAGGAAGAGGGCGGCCGGAATGAGGACGATCAGGTTGTCCGGCATCTGGTCGACGAGGTTCGCGACGAAGTCTGCCAGACCGAGGGAGTCCGTCATGACCTTGAGTGTCCATGCCAGCGTGAGGACGAGGATCGGGGCAGCCATTTGCTTGAAGCCCTCCGGTACACAGTCCATACAGTCACGGAAGCTGACAACGCGGCGTGCCGTGTAATAGATGATGGAAATGACGAGTGCGGCGCTGCAGCCGAGTGTCAGCGAGGTGGCGGCATCGCAGCCTGCAAAGGCATCGACGAACGACGTTCCGGAGAAGAAGCCGCCGGTGTAGATCATGCCGATGATGCAGGAGATGATCAATACGACGACCGGGAAGACGAGGTCGAGGACGCGTCCCTTCTCATTGACTTCTTCTTCTTCCGTGTTGTTGCTGTTATCGCGGATGGTGAAGAGATCGCCGTCTTCGACAGCATTTCTCTCATAGACAGCCATCTTGCTGTAGTCGAAGTTCATGGCAACGATCATGAACATCATGACGATGGTCAGAAGTGCGTAGTAGTTATAAGGGATGGCGCGGATGAAAATCTCGAGGCCGTTCTCTCCTTCAACGAAACCGCTGACAGCCGCTGCCCACGACGAAATCGGTGCGAGGATGCAGACCGGAGCGGCCGTGGCATCGATGATGTAAGCGAGCTTCGCACGCGATACATCGTACTGGTCGGTGAGCGGCTTCATGACGCTTCCGACGGTCAGGCAGTTGAAGTAGTCATCGACGAAGATCAGGATGCCGAGGAGAATCGCCGAGAATTGCGAACCGCGGCGCGTCTTAACCTTGGTCGAAGCCCAGCGACCGAAGGCCGCCGAACCGCCGGAGCGATTCATCATCGCGACGAGCATGCCGAGGATGACGAGGAATACGAGAATTCCGGAATTGGCCGGATCCGAGAGGGAACCGACGATACCGTCGATCATGACATGGTTCATAAAGGTCGAGAAATCGAATCCCGAGTAGAGGACTCCGCCGGCGAGGACGCCGAGGAAGAGCGAGCTGTAAACCTCCTTCGTAATCAAGGAGAGCACGATGGCGAGGAGCGGCGGGACGGCCGCAAAAGCAGTAGCGTAAAGTGCCGGCTGTTCTTCTCCTTCGGCAGCGAAGGCGAAGACCGGCGCGCATATGGCGAGGATTGAAGCAAGAGCCGCAATGCCCGCGATGCGCATTCCGTGTGCGCGAATACCGGAAAACATGACATACCTCCTAATGTTTAGCAAAAAAGAAACAAATAAAACAGCCATGAATAACGTCCGAACGTATCCATGGCAAACGAGAATATGCCGTCTTCCAGCGACGGTATAGTTACCGAACTCCATTGATAGCGCTCCACTTGACGTGACAGTTCGTCATATATTCTATGACGTCCCAGGAGTCGGCTTTGGGATGCCTTCTCCTTCGGCGGCCTCCCCTTTCTCTCGGAACGACTTTCCCGGTCTTATGTTCCGAAGTACTCTTGAAGTCCGCAACCTCTATCGGATTAGTATTATTCATATGCTTGAGGTATATTAAAACGCAACGATCTATAAAAGTCAAGCGAAAAATCGAAACTTTTTTGTTTGTTTTTCTGAAATTTACATGATCGGCCTTTTAAAGGACCATAATAATGTTATAATAATAACGATAAACTATTGAAAAAATGGAAATCGTCGGAAGGAGGCTCTGATGAATAAGGAATATTCGGCAGAGGAATTTCTTGAGCTTTTCAAGAAGCATAGTCCGGAGCACCCGCTCGAGATCACGGAGTGCACGATTCAAGGGGCGGATCTTCACGGAGCGGATTTCAGCGGAGCTTCGATGATCTTGTGCAATTTTGAAGACAGTAATCTGACGGGCGCTATTTTTGACCGTGCCGATATTCACGGCACCCTTTTCCTGAATTGTCCGATGCACGGCTGCAGCTTCGTCGATGCCAACATGCAGGAGACGGTCCTCCGCGACATCGACCTCAGCGACTCCGATATTTCCGGCGCCGATATTTTCTGTGCGGTCCTGGAGGGGGCCAATCTCGAAGGGCTGAAGACGAGCGAATCGACGAAGTGGTATCGCATGGTACCTCCGGAAGAGGGACCGTTCATCGCCTGGAAATGCTGCACCGAGCTTCGCGTCGTTCAGCTCCTCGTGCCGGCCGATGCCCGCCGCGTCTCGGCGACCGCGCTCACCTGCCGCTGTGATAAGGCGAAGGTGCTTTCGATCAAGAGCATCGACGAGACGGTCAAGTACGATTGGGCGCAGTCCACGGTCGATCCGGACTTCTATTATGAAGTCGGCAAGTGGGTTGAGCCGGCGAACGGCTTTGAACCGGACCGCTGGAAGGACTCGTCGCGAGGCATCCACTTCTTCATGGAGCGCCAGCAGGCGGTCGATTATCAGTCGAAATAGAACAGCCAAAAAGCACAAAGAATATTTTGATAATTTCTGTTGAATTTATAATAGAATTCTAAAATCCAGCACTTTAAAGTCGGCGCCTTGTTCCAAGGCGCCAATTTTATTGGCAAAATAGCATGAGAAATCCGTCGAAACTACTTAAAACCAGGGGTTGACCGGAGTTTAATGCGGTTTGACGGCGGGAAGTCCCACACCCTATAATATTGGTAGAAAAGCGAGTTATTATAGCTTGTTCATTCAAAGGAGGTAAGGTACATGAAAGTAATTATGTCGGGCAACGAAGCAATTGCTCGCGGCGCGTTTGAAGGCGGTGCGCAGTTTGCTTCCGCGTATCCGGGTACGCCAAGCACCGAGATTCTCGAGAATATGCCTCAGTACAAAGAGCATGTCTATTCGGAGTGGGCTCCGAATGAGAAGGTTGCCGTTGAGGCAGCAATCGGTGCATCCATTGCAGGCGTCAGATCTTTTGCCTGCATGAAGCACGTCGGAGTGAACGTCGCAGCCGATCCGATCTTCACGGTTGCTTATACCGGCGTTACCGGCGGACTGGTCATCGTTTCTGCCGATGATCCGGGCATGCACAGTTCGCAGAATGAGCAGGATAACAGAAATTACGCCAAAGCTGCCAGACTTCTTATGCTGGAGCCTTCGAGCAGCCAGGAGTGCCATGATTATATGAAGATGGCCTTTGAGCTTTCAGAGCGTTTCGACGCACCGGTTCTCTTCCATGTCACGACGCGTATTTGCCACTCCAAGGGCATCGTCGAGCTTGGCGAGCGCACCGAGGTTCCGCATGTACCGTATAAGAAGAACATCGCGAAGTACGTCACGGCTCCGGCCAATGCCAAGAAGCTTCGCGTCAACCTCGAGGACAAGGTTGCGAAGATGGCAGCCTTCTCGAACGAGACGGAGTTGAACCGCGTCGAGTGGAACGATAAGAAGATCGGTATCATCACGTCCGGTATCTCTTATCAGTATGCGAAGGAAGCATTCGGCGAGAACGCTTCTTATCTGAAGCTCGGCATGACCTTCCCGCTTCCGGAGACCCTCATCAAGGATTTCTGCTCGCAGGTTGAGAAGGTTTATGTCATTGAAGAGATGGATCCTTATATCCAGGAGTGTGTGGAGCGCCTCGGCATCGAGTGCATCGGCAAGCCGGTCATTCCTTCCTATGACGAGCTCAACACGGATATCGTCAGAGAGGCTCTCCTCGGCGAGAAGCCGGAGACGTACTCCTCCGACCTGCAGTCCGTCGTCAGACCGCCGTCGCTCTGCGCAGGATGCCCGCACCGCGGATTCTTCACCGTACTTCGCAAGAAGAAGGGCCTCATGATCAACGGCGATATCGGATGCTACACGCTCGGAGCTAACGAGCCGCTCGCAGCCCTTGAGACGACCATCTGCATGGGCGCTTCGCTCTCGATGGCTCACGGTGCATCGAAGGCTTACAAGATGGCCGGCGCTGATACGAAGTCCGTCGGCATCCTCGGAGACTCCACCTTCTTCCACAGCGGTATCACGAGCTTGATCGATTCTGTTTACAACCACGGAAGCAGCATCAGCATCATCCTTGATAACCGTATCACGGGTATGACCGGTCACCAGCAGAACCCGGGCACCGGCTTCACGCTGATGGGCGATCCGGCTGTCGAAGTCGATATCCCGGCACTTTGCAAAGCGGTCGGCGTCAAGGAAGAGAATATCTACACCGTCAATCCGCTTCACCTCGACGAGGTCGACAAGGTTCTCGATGAGTGCATTGCGAAGGATGAGCCGTGCGTCATCATCACGAGATGGCCGTGCGTCCTCAAGAAGATGAGCCAGCAGGATCTCAACGAGTTCGAAGGACTCCACAAGACGCAGTGCCACATCGATCAGGATAAGTGCCGCAATTGTAAGATGTGCGTCAAGACCGGCTGCCCGGCCCTCATCTCCACGAAGGAGAAGGTTGTTGTCGATACGACGAGCTGCGTAGGATGCACGGTATGTAAGCAGGTCTGCCCGTTTGGTGCGATTTCGGAGGTGAACAGATAATGAGTGATGTTAAGAATATTCTCCTCGTAGGAGTCGGTGGTCAGGGAACCATTCTTGCCAGTAAGATTCTCACGAGCGGCCTCATGGAAGCCGGATATGATGTAAAGATGAGTGAGATCCACGGAATGTCTCAGCGCGGCGGAAGCGTTTCGACGCAGGTCCGTTACGGCAAAGAGGTCCTTTCGCCGATCGTCGGCAAGGGCTCCGCGGACGTCATCGTAGCCTTCGAGAAGATGGAAGCTCTTCGCTGGCTCGAATATCTCAAGATCGGCGGCAAGATGGTTGTCAATGACTTCGAGATCAACCCGGCACCGGTCAACCTCGGTAAGGCAGAGTATCCGGAAGGGATCATCGAGGATCTTGAGAAGAAGTGCTCGGTCCTCTCGGTCAAGGCCGGAGAGCTCGCAACGGAGCTCGGCAACCCGAAGGCGATGAACGTCGTCCTTCTCGGCGCCCTGGTCAAGGCTATCGGCACGCTGGACGATGTCGATTGGGACAAGCAGATTGAAGCGAACGTCAAGCCGAAGTTCGTCGAATTGAACAAGAAGGCCTTCAAGGTCGGTTACGATCTCTAATCTCAAGTGATCAGCGTAAAAGGAGCGGAAGCCCCCGGGCTTCCGCTCCGCTTTTTGTGTCTCGAGACTCTCACAGAGTCAACAGATTCGGACTTCGTTTCGATGCTATAATAGAAAACAGCTTTTCATAAGCGGATGAAAGGAGACCTCATGTTCGAACGCTTTTCCGACGAGATCCTGGCTGCCTTCAGCACGCGCGAGGGCGGCGTCAGTGAGGGCTGTTACGCGTCCCTCAATCTGGCGCACAATACCGGCGATGACCCGACGCGGGTCCGCATCAATTTCGAACGATGGTGCGAGTCCCTGGGTGTGGACCCGCATCATACGGTCATGGTACATCAGGTACACGGGAATCGCGTGATCGAGGCCGAGGCATCGCTTCTCGGAGAAGGCATCTACCGGGAGAGATCCGTGGATGCGGACGGCATCGTGACGAATCAGCCGGGAATCGCTCTCATCACCTCGCATGCCGATTGTGCGCCGCTCTATCTCTATGATTCCGTTCATCATGCCGTCGGGATGACGCATGCCGGCTGGCGAGGGACGGTCGCGGAGATTGCCCGAGAGACCGTGAAGAAGATGGCAGCCTGCTACGGCACAAAGCCGCAGGATGTCTATGCGGCCGTCGGTCCCTGCATTCACGCAGCGGCCTTCGCCTGCGATGCGGACGTCGCGGAGCCCGCATCGGCCATGCCGTGTCTCTCCGAGCTCCCGGCTCATTTCAGGGAAGAAGCCATCTATTATCGTGCCTCGGAGGGGAAGTATCATGTGTCGCTCCCGCTGCTGAACCGTGCTTCGCTGATTGCGGCCGGCGTTCCGGAGCCGCATATCGAAATCGATCCGCGATGCACTTATGAAAGAGAGGATCTCTACTTCTCTCATCGGAGAATGGGCAAGGCCCGCGGCGGCCACTGCGCGCTCCTGATGCTCCGCGGGGAGGGGCGCTAACTTGCAGACGAAAGTGCGGTATGATACAATATAAAACCCGCCATAGGAGAATGGGAAGGAACAGATTATGAGAATCATCATGATGATTGCCAGTATTGCCATTGTAGGAACGGGCACCTTTTGTGTAGCCAACGGCGCCGCCGCTTTTACGTCGGTCGCCTTTGTCATCGGAATTGCCCTTCTCCTGATGGGTATTGCCGAGATTTTCATCGCTCGTGCTGTCGATCAACAAGCCGGACAGGAATCGCCGATCAGCCGCATGGAGGGCGTCATCGCCGTCGTGCTCGCCGTCGCGATTCTGACGAATCAGCTCCAGGAGGACATGGCTGTCACCTCGGCCTTCGCTCTTTGGCTTATCGTCACGGGTCTTCAGACCCTGCCGCGAGAGGACATGATCTTCTCCCGCTCGAAGACGCAGGCAGAGAATCTGACGCTCCTTCTCGCCGTCATCATCGAGATCTGGGGCATTTACATGCTGTTCAACAAGGTGGCTCTCAACCTTCACGTCACGCTGATGCTCGGCATCGTCTTGATTCTTCTCGGCTTCGACCGTTTCCGCATGGCGATGTCGGTAGATTATGTCCGCCCGACCTTCTTGACCGGCAATGAGGAGAAGCTGGAAGCGGCACTCCGCGCCGAGAAGGATGCGATGCGCGTCTCCATTGCGGCGATGCGTACGGCGAAGGAATACCGTGCACGTGCGGAGAAGATCCGCGAGGATATCGCGCACGAAGAGAAGGTCCGCAAGGAGACGAGAATTCGTCAGTCTTATGAGCAGTCTTATAAGGACGAGGGAAAGAAGCTTTAAACAGCTTGAGCCAAAGCCCTTAACCATCGTCAAAAACTTTCTCAAAAATTCAAAAAAGGTGTTGACTCAAACACCCGCTTTGGATATACTAAACAAGTCGCCTCGCGAGGGAGCTTGCGAAAGCGACAGAACCATGACAACTTCATAGTGTAGAAACCGGTCAAGAAACAGACACGGCTGAGTCCGGAGATCTGTTTCGAGATCAGTATAAGAGACAAACGATGTACACATCGGATGTCCCTGTACAATTCACGAACCATGATTCGGAAACGAGTCGAGACGCATAAGCGTCAACTGAGACGGATTTAAAGGATAGATCCTTTAGAATCATACTT
>CASEEM010000020.1 GCA_949286985.1 uncultured Eubacteriales bacterium | reverse complement strand
CTTCCGGAGCATCTCTCGTTCGTCAACGTTCATGACTACTACGAGATCAACGACTTCGTATCGAAGCTCCCGGCCGGCAGCACGCTCTGGATGGATAAGGGGACGGCGAACCTCGCGCTCAGCAGCAGCGTTGCGGAATCCGTCACGGTCATCGATGACATGACGCCGATTGCCCTCATGAAGGCTGTCAAGAACGCCGTCGAACTCGCCAGCACGAAGAATGCGCATCTCAAGGATGCCGTCGCCGTCATCGAGTTCACGAAGTGGGTCAAGGAAGCGGTCAAGGAAGGCAAGATCACGGAGCTCGACTGCGCCGAGAAGCTGCTCGCCTGCCGCAAGGCACAGGACGGCTTCTTCGATCTCAGCTTTGAGACCATCGCCGGATACGACCCGAACGGTGCCATCATCCACTATGCACCGACCCCGGAGACGGATCTCGAGCTGCAGCCGAAGGGCTTCCTCCTCCTCGATTCGGGCGGTCATTATAACGACGGCACGACGGACATCACGAGAACCATCGCTGTCGGTCCGCTCACGCAGGAAGAAATCGACGATTACACGTATGTCCTGAAGTCGCATCTCGCGATGTGGATGGCCGTCCTCAAGCCGGAGGATCCGGGCAAACTCGTCGACGCCATTGCCCGCAAGCCGCTCCGCGATGTCGGCCTCGACTTCAAGCACGGCATCGGCCACGGCGTCGGCCATCTCCTCAGCGTCCACGAGGGACCGAATATTCTCCGCCGCGTTGCAGTCGACATTCCGCTTGATCCGGGCATGATCATCACGGACGAGCCGGGCGTCTACATCGACGGCAAGTTCGGCGTTCGTATCGAGAACGAGCTCCTCACCGTCGGTCACGGTGACGGCACCCGCACCTTCGATACGCTCACCTATGTTCCGTATGAGCGCGAAGCCATCAATGTCGATCTCCTGACGGAGGACGAAATCAGCTGGATCAACGCTTACTATGTTGACATTCGCCAGAAGGTCGCTCCGCTGATTGAAGATGCAGAGCTCAAGAGCTGGCTCATGGAGCAGACCGAACCGATCGCGTAAGCGCGCCGATAAGCGGCAAGGACTCACTTGACTGTCCTGATAGGGTCTGTAAAAAGCAAGACCGCCTGCACCCCTAAGGGTACAGGCGGTCTTTTTCCATATTAATTAAGAGAGTAATGGAAATCAATCATTGCCGACGACCTGAAGGTCCTTCGGATAATGCGTGAGCGTCTCGCATCCGTCTTCCGTGACGATGACGAGATCCTCAATACGGACACCGACTTCGCCCGGGAGGTAGATACCCGGCTCAACCGAGAAGCACATGCCCGGCTGGGTGACGATGTCACAAGAAGCGCTGGCTTCCGGCGGTTCATGAACCGTCATGCCGACGCCGTGACCGAGGCGGTGCGTGAAGTATTCACCGTATCCGGCATCCGTGATGACCTTGCGCGCTACAGCGTCGATTTCGCTCATCTTGACACCCGGCTTGATGAAGTCGAGTGCAGCCTGCTGTGCGGCCTTGACAATCTCATAGACCTCACGATGCTTGTCGCTGACCTTCTTCCAGAAGACCGTACGCGTCATGTCACACCAGTATCCGTTGATCGGGCACCAGAGGTCGAAGAGGCAGCAATCGCCTTCCTTGACGGTGGTCTCCTTGTCCGGCCAGTGGTGCGGATTGGCTGCGCCGCCGCCGAAGCAGACCATCTGAAGCTGTTCGTCCTGAACGCCGCCGTTCTCCTCGAACAGGGCTTCAATCATGTTTGCAATCTCGAGCTCGCTGCGGCCTTCCTTGATGCTCTTAATGCCGAACTCGACGGCCATATCGTTGACACGGCCCGCATTGCGGAGGAGTTCGATCTCCTTCTCGTCCTTGATCATCTTCGCGAGGTCGACCGGGGTGGATCCGCTGACCGGGATGATATCCGAACGCTCCGAGAGGACACCGACCGTATGCTTCGACATCCACTTGTCATCGAATCCGACCTTACCCGGATCGAGCTCGTCGGCGATCATCTTGTAGACGTTCTCGCCGTCTGCATAATAGTGCATCGTCATGCCCTCTTCCGGATCAAAGCAGAAGAGGTTGTTCATGAAGGCGTGAATCTCGCCGCTCTGCTTGATGAGGATGGCTCCCGCTCTCTCCATCGGCTGAATCTTCTTGCCGATCAGATAGAAGAGTGCCGAGTCATCGCAGACAAGAATCTGCGGGAGATCGAGCTTCTTCATGTTCTCGAGAATTTTGTTGAGTCTACCGTAATTAATCATAGCATGACACTCCTTTCCGTGAGATTAAATGCCTGATTTGATTATAAATGTACTACAGCGCCGCTCTTGATGACAACTGCAATGTCATTCAGCACTTCAACATCCTCATCCGGATTGCCGCGGAAAGCGACGAGGTTCGCTTTCTTGCCAACCTCAATCGTTCCGACTTCATCATCGATCATCAGGATTTCGGCATTGTTCTTCGTAGCCTGGATCAAGCAATCCTTCGGCGTGAAATCGAGTTCATGAACGCGGAGTCTGAACTCCTCAATGCCGTTGCCGTGGCTGTCCGGCGATACACCGGCATCCGTACCCCAGCCGAGCTTGACGCCCGCCTGATAAGCGGCTCGCATCGATTCAACCAGGCTCTTCTTGATGTTATTCGCCTTCTCGACATAATGAACCGGCTTGCCCTCCGTATGTGCTGCAAAGTCAAACGGCGGGAAGATGGTCGGAATCGGATAAGAATTCGTGGATTCCTTATAGAGGCGAATACATTCATCATCCATGATGGACGAGTGCTCAATGGTACGAACACCGCAGCGGATGGCCATCTTGACGCCCTCGGCACCGTGGCAGTGAACCGCAACCGGTTTGCCGACGAAGGCTGCCGTATCGCAAATCGCCTTCAGTTCATCCTCCATGATAATCGGGGATCCCGGAACGCCGCCCGGATTCATGATAGCGCCGGTCGCCATAACTTTAATCCAGTCAGCGCCGAGCTGATTCTGCAATCGAACTGCCTTGCGGAATTCCGCCGGGGAATCCGCTTCGAGATACATGTCTCCGAAATATTCATTACCGGATTCCGTCGGCGTGAGAATCTTGCCGCTGGCCAAGATGTCCGGTCCGACGACCATACCTTCCTTGACGGCCTTTGCCATGTGAAGGACAATATTGTCTCTGTCGCCGAGGTCTCGTACCGTCGTATATCCGTGGCGGAGATTATCCTGTGCCAGCTTCAAAGCGCGAATCGTACGATAACTGGCCGGCTGTACATTTTCCTCGAAAACGTCCATGCCGCAAAGATCGAGGTGAACGTGAGCATCAATCAATCCCGGAACGACCGTCATCTCACTCATGTCGAGGACATTATCCGTTCCCTTCGCCGTCTTCGGCGGAAGAATCTCGACAATCTTCTCTCCTTCGAGGACGATGTCCGCACGGTCGCCGTCAAATCCCGGTGTAAGTTCCGGAACGATGCGACAATTTCTTAAAATCTGCATGATCTGGGACCTCCTTTACTTGAATTTGTTTTAAATTGCGGATAGGATGGACGCCATCCTATCCGCTGTTATTCATAATTATTCGGCATCGGCTTTCGCCAGTCTTGCCTTACGCTGCTCTGCCAGCATCGCTCTTCTTTCCTTCGTGAAACGCTGGAAGATGAGGACGGCGATGATACCGATGATAAGGACGACAACGTAGCCGCCGAACATGAAGTTGTAAGCCGTCGTGCTGTCGCTCCAGTGCGAGAGGCACCAGCCGTTGAACAGCGGGAAGATGCTCTCACCGGCATATCCGAGCGGCGTGATGATGAAGGTCGCTGCGCCCATCTTCTCGACAGGATAATCGCCCTCTTCCATAACCGCATAGTGGAGAGCCTGTGCTGCATATTGCGACATCGCGATGATACCGATCAGAATGACGAGCACTCCGACAGCACGGAAGCCTTCCGGCAGAAGGATGATGGCGAGATAACCGAGGGCCATGAGTGCCATGTCGACAATGTACATGTTCGAAAGACCCTTACGGTCTGCCAGGTTGCCGCCGATGGCGCATCCGGCGATACGGAATGCCTGGCCGCAGTATCCGAGGATACTGGCGACCGCCGCCGAGAGTCCGAATACTGCCGTGCAATACGGGACGAGGTAGAAGAAGCTGACGATGACGCCGTAGTTCGCGAACATCGCGATGATCAAGCACCATGTCGTCGGCATCTTGATAACATCGAGAAGGTTCTTAGCAAACGCCTTATCCTTCTCCTTGTTCTTCGGACGAATATCCGGAATCTTACGAATCAGGAAATAAACGATAACGCCGACAACAACCGTCCACGTCGAATAGAATGCGAAGAGGATGTTAACACCGCCGATATTGCCGACCTTCGTGACGACAACTGCGAATCCTGCGACAACAGCAACACCGAATACGAAGTTCAAAACACCGCGTCCGATATCGAAGAGGGCATATCCTCTGCCCTGTTCTTCCGGCTTGCTGAGGAAGCGAAGTGCCTTCATCAGAGGATTCCAGAAGGTCAGGATTGTCGTGATACCCCATGCTGCGTTGATGAACAATAATACCGCATAGCTAGGTCTGAGCATGTTGACATATCCGAGGAGTCCCGTGACGATCAGGGAACCAGGAACAATATACTTGAGTGGGAATCGGTCTGCCACCCAACCACCGAGGCAATATCCGATAATGGCAAATGCGCCGTAAACCGATCCGAGCGTACCCATTTGAAGGTCCGTGATTCCGAAGAACTGGAGCATATCATCATAGTAGTAGCTGCGAAGATACGGAAGCAAATAAGCCGTCATGCCGGCCACCGCGATGAGAAGAATGAGTCCGCGGTTCTTTTTATAATCCGCTACCAATTGATTATTTTCCATGTCTTCTCCTTTCTAAGTACATTCAATAATCGAAAACGAGCAATAATTTGTTGAATAATACTAAGAATGCAGGCCCACATTCGTATCTGAGCACATTGTAACCCCCCCCCGCATCTTGTCAACAATTTGTCTAATTCTTTTTTTCAGCTTTTCAAAGGCTTTACAACGCACAAAAAAAGAGCTCTCCGAAAGCATTCGGAGAGCTCTTTGCTCTGCATGATTTAAGAACTTTTATCACCTTTGACGCTTCGGAATTAGTTCTCGTCAAGCATCATACCCATGACATAGAGGTCATAATACTTGCCGTTCAGGAGCGTCTGATTCAAACGAATACCCTCGAACTTGAAGCCGAACTTCAGGTAAAGGCAAACCGCCGAAACATTGTCGCTGCGCGTATCGAGGCTGAGTCTCTTCGTGATGCCGTTACCCTTGCACCACTCGATGAGCTGACGGATGAGTTCCGTGCCGATACCCTGTCCCTGATACTTCTTCGCGACGACGATACCGAGTTCGCCGTCATGACGCGCCTTGATCTTGCCGGACGAATGAATCGTAGCGATGCCGACGATCTCTTCGCCGTCGCAAGCAAGAAGCATGCGATTCGTCTTGTTGCCCTCGAGCGAACGAATCTCATCGGCCTGCTGCTCGGCATTCATCGGATATTCATCCTTCTCAAAGCTCAGGAAGCTCGTCTCACCGCCGACGTAGTTGTAGAACGATACAATCTGTTCTGCATCCTCGACACGTGCGTCTCTGTAAATAATCTCAGCCATAGTGTTATCCCTCCTCATATAATTTCTTTTGGTAATAGCTCTGTGCCAAATAAACAGGCGCCAACGGATTATGACCTGTCACGCGGTCCTTCACGGCAAGAATGGTGACCGGTGCCTCCAGGTACTTGAGTGCCAGCGTGTCATGACCGACGCAAAGACCGAGCATGACATTGAAGTCCGTCTTCTCTTCGTTCATGAGCATTGCCTGTCCGATTGGATTGCACATAACCTCTTCGCTGCAGCCGCGGATGGTCTGATCATCCGAGAGTCCGATCATCGATTTCGGGTGGATTCCGTTCTTACAAACGACGGAGACCACTTCAAGACCGTGATGCTCAAAGATCTTCGTAACCTCCAGTGCCTCTCGCTTCAGTCCGGTACAGAAGAGCAATCCCACCTTGTGATAGCCCATCTTGTCACAGAAGTCCATGATTTCCTGAATTCTCGTGCGCTTGCAATAACCTTCTTTCTCGACAAGAGCGGCATTGTGAGCGATGCGAAAATTCTCTTCTTGCTTATAGAGTTCTGCAATCTTCTCCTGTTCCTCGCGCTTGCGGCTCGGACAATCCGGACGAGCTTTAGAAAGGTCGCCGTCATTGCAGCCCTGTGCACATTTGGCACATTGATAAGACATGGGTCTCTCCTCCTTTATTGAATTTGCTTCACTTTCAGTATCTTATCACATTTATCATAATAATACTTTCTTATCTGTTACTTCTTCCTACAAAACCGTTGAAAATAAGGGATTTTTCGCACTCTGCTCGCCTTATCCCTTTATACGATTTCACAACGTTTTACCCTTGCTCCGAGAAGTTATAAGGGCAAAACGGTCTTTGGTATGAGATGCGGGGCGATTATTAGACTATGAAAACGGTTTGAAATCAGGCTTTTTGGCCTCTAAATGTCCACGCAGCAGGACAGACGGTTGAATTTAAATTCTCCACAGCACGCCCATTTTTCAAATTTTTCAAATTTTTTATTTTTCTCGAAAAAATATTGAAAACCGGTCGGGTTTATGACAGCATTGAATATATAAATTTATATTCAAAAAGAGTCTGACAAAAATGGCGGCAGGAAGCACACCGGTAGCAAGCAAAGCGTAACGGCGCCCTTTTTGCATGGTTCTGCGGGCGGCGCATATTTTTTTCGCACAAGGTTTACCGCCCGGTCAATCAAGAAAACGGGAGGTGATCT
>CASEEM010000019.1 GCA_949286985.1 uncultured Eubacteriales bacterium | reverse complement strand
AGCTCCGTCAGGAAAAGGCACGGAAGAAACCAGGTCGTATTGGAAGGCATCGGGAATCCCGTGCGGCGGTTCGAGAGCAGAATGCCCGGAATCATCGCCCAAATCGGATGATCCGCATTTCCGCCCGTCGCCATATTCCAGATCCAGAACGGCGAATAGATGAGGTTCAGGAGGACATACGGAATCAGCAGCGAATAGAGCAGCGAGGTGAAGACCGACCGCAGACGCCAATCCTTGCGGAAGGTCGAAGTGATGCCGGACAGAAAGAAATAAGCCGGCATGTGGAAGGAGAAAATCCACTTATTGATGTGCTCCTCCGAGACGAAGTGACCCCAGATGACAAAGAACATCAGGAAGCCCTTCATGATATCGATCCATTCAATGCGTTTCTTCTTCGCTGTCAACGCTTTCTCCTTCTGTATCAAATAACAAATCTTCTGTCGTGCATAAACACAACTTGATAATTATAACGCGTTCCGTGAAAAATTCAAGAAAGCATTGCACTCTGAAAGGCTTTACATTATAGTGATATTCGGCTTTTTGAAAAGCAAGGCGTGCCGCGCCGGTGCGCCGTTCGTCACGGGATAATAGGAAAGAAAGAAATATCGGAGGAAGCATGAAGAAATTTATCGAAGAATTTAAGACCTTTGCCCTTCGCGGCAACATGATGGACATGGCTGTCGGTGTTATTATCGGAGGTGCGTTCTCCGGCATCGTCACCTCGCTCACGGATAACTTCATCAACCCGGTCCTCAACATGGTCACGGGCGGTCAGATGTATACGCTGCAGGATGTCGCCGGCTTCGCTTCGGCCTTCATCTCTTCACTGGTCAACTTCTTCATCATGGCCTTCGTCCTGTTCTGCCTTCTCAAGGGCGTGAATAAGCTCGTCTCCCTCGGCGTCAAGGAAAAGCCTGCGGCTGCTCCGACGACGAAGAAGTGCCCTTATTGCTTCACCGAGATTGACATCCACGCAACGCGCTGCCCGAACTGCACCTCGGAGCTCCCGAAAGAGGAAGAGGCAGCAAAGGCACCGGCCGAAGCCTAAGAACGGCGGCTTCACGAAAATCATCCTGAGATAAGAAAACCGCAGAGGATTCCTAAAGATCCTCTGCGGTTTTTGCATGCCTCGGCATGCATTTCTATTCTTATTCTATTTCTATCAGAGCGATTCCGTCTTCTGTTGAAGCAATTCCGTTAACGCCTCGCGAAAGTCCGCCTGCGGCTCGTACCCGAGCGCTTCCTGTGCCCTTTCGATGCTCGCGAGGCTTCGCCGGATGTCGCCCTTCCGCGGCGGTCCGAAGATCGGACCCTCCGTGAAGCCGAAGGCCTCCGCCAATATCTCATAAAGCTCCAGAATGCTGTGTTCCTCCCCGGAGGCGATATTATACACCTTGCCGGCAGCCTTTTCAGCGGGCGCTCGCATCGCCAGGAGGTTCGCCCGCACGACATCCGCTGCCGCCGTGAAATCCCGCGTCTGCTGTCCGTCGCCCTCGATGACCGGCCGTTCCCCTCGGCGCATCGCCTCGATGAAGTGCGGAATGACCGCTGCATACGGTCCGTTCGGATCCTGTCCCGGTCCGAACACATTGAAATACCGAAGCCCGATCGTCTCGAGTCCGTACTTCTCATAGCAGCTCCGTGCCGACGCCTCGGCCTCCGCCTTCGTCCGCGCATAGACCGAAATCGGCTCCGACTCTTCCCCTTCCCGGAGCGGAAAGGCCTCCGATTCGCCGTAGACCGCGGAGCTCGAGGCGAAAATGAAGCGCCGCACGCCGTTTTCTCTCGAAGCTTCGAGGAGATTCCCTGTCCCCCGGATATTGACATCCTCATAGAGCTCCGGCTTCTCCATCGATTCCGCCACGCTCGCCTTCGCCGCCTCGTGGAAGACATAGGTCACGCCTTCACAGGCTTTGCGACAGATCTCAGCGTCGCGAATATCGCCCGCAAGAAGCTCAAAGTTCGGATGATCCAGGAATGCCGCGATATTCGCCCTTTTGCCGGTCGAGAGGTCATCGAGGCCGCGAACCGCATATCCCTCCGAAAGAAGCGCGCGGACAAGATGTGAGCCGATGAATCCGGCTCCTCCCGTCACGAGAACGAGCGGCGCCTTGCCGGCGTCGCTCTTTTCATACGATTCATTCATCGATAGCATTGAGGTCATAACCGCCTCCTTCGAGAGCTCACGCCCCGGCTGTCTGCAAGCTAAAAGAAAATCTTTCTCTTCTTCGGATCTCTCGCACGGCGATAGAGGACGAAGCGGCGTCCGATGGCCTGGACGAATTCCGCATGCAGTCTCTCAGCGAGCGCATTCGCCGTCTCCTCTGCCGTGACATCGGCGCCTTCCTGAATCTGCACCTTGATCAGCTCATTCGCTGCCAGGTACTCATCAATGGAAGCAACCACCGTCTCCGTCACACCCGCACGGCCGATCATCGCCGCCGGACGGAGCTCCTGCGCCAGCTTCTTGAGCGCACTTCTTTCCTTACCCTTCAGCATATCCTGTCCTTTCTCGCGGAAGCGACGCCGCCGTGGCGATGCGCTTCCGTCTGTCTTATTCTCTCTCGTTATCATAAAAAAACAGGAAGCGGTATCCGCTTCCTGTTTACTCTTGGTAGCGCATCCGGGAATCGAACCCGAGATTCAGCCGTGAGAGGGCTGCGTCTTAACCTCTTGACCAATGCGCCATATCTTGTGCGCTTGTTAGCGACAAGATGTATATTACCAAAACCGGAAGGCTTTGTCTACCCCCTTTTTTCACTTTTTTCGAAAATTATCTGATTTTAGTTGATATGGCGGAAATCGGAATCCGTCAGAAGGCGGGCGGCCACGAGCCCCATCGGAAGCGCGATGACGATGAGAAAGGCCTCGACCAGCCACATCGTTCCCTCGTTGAGATTCACTTCTACGATATTATAGACCCCGCGGTACATATAGAGACCCGGCACCATGATGACGATAGAAGGCACCGTGATCGCGATGCGCGGGATCCCCTCCTCGCGGTTGATAAAGGAAGCAATCAGTCCGGCCGTGAGTGCACCGAGAAAGGCCGCAAATCCGATCGGAAGACCGCCGAAATGAACCATCTCCAGGCGAAGCGTGTTCGCGATCATGCCGCTGAAGGCTGCAACGGCGCACATCTTGAGCGGACTGTTAAACATCATCGAGAAGCCGAAGACGCCGATAAAGCTCATGAGCAGATGAAGCCCTACGAGCACCGGCGCGGATAAGGAGAGCGCCTCAAAATCCTCCGGCCTGAAGTGAAGCAGATAAGCCGCGCACCAGCCGACCATCGTCGCCACGAGAATCGTGAGGAAGGCATACGTCAGTCGCTCCATCCCGGATCTCATATCGAGCTTCGCGAGGTCGATGCCGCCCGTAATGAGCGGGAAGCCGGGAATGACGAAGAGCATCGCACAGATGTAGCCGGCATGATGCGTCGCCGGAAGCTGGAATCCGAGCTCGAGGACCTTAATGCTCGCCACATAGACGAGGCAGGAAAGCGCCACGCTCACGACGACCGCAAGCATCATGGAGAGCTTCCGGTCCGTCAGCTTCCGCCGAACATAATTGCCGGAGCCCGCGCCGAGGAAGGCGCAGAGCATCTCGACAGGACCGCCGCCGAGAAGGAAGGTGAAGGCCGCGCAGGCAAAGGCCGCAGCCAAGCCAACGACGAGCGGGCGATAATTCCCCTTCTTCGCGTCGATGGCATCCATGCGCGCATGAAGCTCTTCCGTCGTTTCCTTCTCCACGAGCGCCGGAATCTCGCGGACGAATTGTTCATAAGCCGCGAGGCGGTCCGTATTCACACCGGACGTCTTGAGCGCCAGGCTGTGCGTCGCATGCGTCTCTTCATCGAAGCAGGTCGTCGTGATGGTGAGCAGTCCGACATCGGACGTGCAGACGATACCGAGTGCCTCGGCCACCGTATTCATCGCACAGCGAATGCGCCAGGAGCCCGTGCCGGCTGCCTGCAGCGAATGACCGATGCGGCAGACGATCGAGGCCTTGTCACCGAGAGGAGCCGAAACCGCCGGTAGACCCGACGCTGTCGTCCGCTCCCAGGGAATTTCCATATGAAGTTTTCTCTCCGTTGCTGCCTGCACCATCCTGCCTGCTTCCTTCCTCTCTTAATAGATTGCTCCGTATTAAGCATTATTAAATCTCTGTCAGATAATTGACCGCACGAACCGCCTTGTGCCAAGCATCGAGACGCACCGCGCGCTCCTCCTCCGTAATTCCCGGTTCGAACACGCGATCCACGCTCTTATTCGCGATGATATCCTCCGTCGAGTGATAATAACCCGTCGTGAGACCGGCGAAATATGCCGCGCCGAGCGAGGTCGATTCGATCGAATGATGACGAATCAAGCGGACATCCGAAATATCCGCCTGGAACTGCATGAGCAGATCATTCTTGCAGGCCCCGCCGTCCACCTTGAGCTCCGTGATCTTGCGTCCGAGGTCCTTCTCCATCGCCGCCAAGAGATCTTCATTCTGGAAGGCGAGCGACTCCAGCGTCGCACGGACGACATGCGCACGGCTCGTCGAACGCTTGATGCCGAGAATCGCGCCGCGGGCCGCCGGATTCCAGTACGGCGCACCGAGTCCCGTGAGCGCCGGGACGACCGTGACTCCGTCCGAGGAATCAACGGAGCGAGCAACAGCCTCCGACTCCGAGGAGTTCGTGAGAAGCTTCATCTCGTCGCGAAGCCACTGAACCGCCGCGCCGCAGACGAAGGCCGAGCCCTCGAGCGCATACGAGACCTTACCGTCCAGTCCCCAGGCTATCGTCGTAAGAAGACCGCTCGAGGAGAAGACCGGCTCCTCCCCCGTATTGAGCAGGAGGAAGTTGCCCGTACCGTACGTGCTCTTCACCTGACCCTTGTTGAAGCAGGCCTCCCCAAAGAGCGCCGCCTGCTGGTCGCCGGCCGCACCCGTGATAGGGATCCCGCCGCCGAAGAGCTCCGGGATCGTCTCCCCGAAGTGATACGAACACGGCACCGGCTTCGGCAGCATCGCACGCGGAATATCAAAAAGCGCGAGAAGCTCCTCATCCCAATCGAGCGTCCGAATATTGAACATCATCGTGCGGGCCGCATTGGAATAATCCGTCTTGTGCGTGCGCCCGCCCGTCATCTTCCAGATAAGCCACGTCTCCACCGTACCGAACAGGACCTCACCCCGCTCCGCACGCGCGCGAAGACCCGGCACATGCTCGAGAATCCAGCGGAGCTTCGTCGCCGAGAAATACGCATCGATGATGAGACCCGTCTTCTCGCGGATCATCGCCTCATATCCCTCATCCTGCAGCTGCTTCGCATAATCGGCCGTCCGGCGGCACTGCCAGACAATGGCCGGGCCGACCGGCTCCCCCGTCTCGCGGTCCCAGACAATCGTCGTCTCGCGCTGATTCGTGATGCCGATGGCCTCAATATCGCGATACGTCAAATTCGCCTGAAGGAGTGCGCCCTGCGCCACCGCCATCTGCGTCGACCAGATCTCCATCGCATCCTGCTCCACCCAGCCGTCGTGCGGATAGTACTGCTTGAACTCACGCTGCCGGACGCTGACCTCCGTGCCGTCCTTATCATAGATGATGCAGCGTGCACTCGTCGTGCCCTCATCGAGAGCCATGATATACTTGCCCATCACTCCTCCTCTCTCGGCGCCCCCCTCGCGGAAAAGAGCCGCCTTGATCACCGTTTCGTCGCGGCGCTGCTTTACACAGCGTGAATCAAACGAAAAGCGCCATGATGCGGTTGCTGATATCGATGCCCGCCTCCGTCAGTCGCAGGCCCTCCTTCGTCATCTCGAGAAAGCCGTCTCGGGCAAAGGCCTCCGCCTCTTCCCTTTCGGACGCATAATACGCCCAGAAGGCCTCCTCGGTCTCAAGGATTTCCTCATAATCGATGCCCTCTTTTCGGCGAAGCCCCGTGAACACCGCTTCCGAGATGTCGTCGCCGGGTTCATTGATCGTGCGCTCGAGGACCGTGCTCTCCCCGGAGAGCGCTTTTCCGGTATAAGTCTCGAGATCCGTCTCATTGATCTCACGAACCGCTCGCACCCCGTCCATAAGACGGCTGAGCTCCGGCCCGAACCCGATATAACTGCTCGCCCCGAGCCCGAATCCGAGATACGGATTCATGCTCCAATACTTCCCGTTGTGACGAGAGCGATAACCCGGCTTCGCGAAGTTCGAAATTTCATAATGCTCATATCCCGCCTCGCGGAAAAGGGCGGCCCCGCGGTGATACATCGCGCGATCGACTTCATCCGGCACCTCTCGGAGCCGGCCCGCTTCGAAGGCGCGGAAGAAATCCGTCCCTTCTTCCAATTGCAGGCTGTAGAAGGACACATGCTCCGGCTCGAGATCCAGAATGCGTCGGACATCCTCCTCCGCATCGGCGAGCGTCATGCCGGGCACGGCGAAGATGAGGTCGAGATTGATATTCTCGAATCCCGACTCGCGCGCCTCGCGGTATTCGCGGATGACATCAGCGGCCGTATGAATGCGGCCGAGAAAGCGGAGCCGCTCATCGTCCATGCTCTGAACGCCCATGGAGAGGCGGTTCACGCCGGCCGCCCGATATCCCTCGAGTTTCTCCCTCGTGAGCGTCCCGGGATTGGCCTCCATCGTGATCTCCGCGTCCGGTGTGATGCTGAAGTGAGTTCGAAGCACGGCGAGGATGCGGCCGATCTGCTCCGACGTGAGGAGCGACGGCGTGCCGCCGCCGAAGAAGACCGTATCCATCAAAACGGACGGGAAGTGAGCATCCTCGCCGTTTTTTCCGCGAAGATGAAACGTTCTCGTCTCGATTTCACGAATGAGAGCCCGCACATACTGCTCGCGCTCCGCCTCCGTGCTCTTCCCCGAGAGGAAGGCGCAGTAATGACATTTTCGTTCGCAGAACGGGATATGCAGATAGATGCCGCCCGCTCTATTTGCCCTCATCAAACTTGAGTACCTCCGTGAATGCCTCCTGCGGCACTTCGACGCGGCCGAACTGGCGCATGCGCTTCTTACCTTCCTTCTGCTTCTCGAGGAGCTTCTTCTTACGCGAGATATCGCCGCCGTAGCACTTGGCGATGACGTCCTTGCGGTAGGCGCGAACGGTCTCGCGGGCGATGACCTTCTGGCCGATGGCTGCCTGAATCGGGACCTCGAACTGGTGCATCGGGATGATTTCCTTGAGCTTGGCGCAGATGCCGCGTCCCTTGGCATAAGCCTCTTCCTCCGGAACGATGGTGCTGAAGGCGTCAATGAGCTCCTTGTTCAGGAGGATGTCGAGCTTGACCAGCTTGCCCGGGCGGTAGTCAAGGAATTCATAATCCAGCGACGCGTAGCCGCGGGTGCGGGATTTCAGCGCATCGAAGAAGTCGTAAATGACTTCGTTCAGCGGAATTTCGTACTTCAGGAGGACGCGCGTCTCGGTCAGGTATTCCATATTCTGCAGCTTGCCGCGGCGGCCCTGGCAGAGAGTCATGATAGAGCCGACATAATCGTTCGGCGTCATGATTTCGGCGAGGACGACCGGCTCCTCGATGCGCGCGATTTCGGACGGGTCCGGGAGATTCGTCGGGTTCTGAATCATCTCGATGGTGCCGTCCTTCTTGATGACCTTATAGATGACGCTCGGAAGCGTGGTGATGACGTCGAGGTCGAATTCGCGGTCGAGGCGCTCGACGATGACGTCCATGTGCAGGAGGCCGAGGAAGCCGCAGCGGTAGCCGAAGCCGAGCGCGGCGGAGTTCTCCGGCTCGAACTGGAAGGCGGCGTCGTTGACCTGGAGCTTCTCGAGTGCGTCCTTGACATTCTCATACTTCTCGCCCTCAGCCGGATAGATGCCGCAGTAGACCATGGACTGCGCCTTCTTGTATCCCTTGAGCGGCTTATCGACCGGCGCCTTGGCGAGGGTGATGGTATCACCGACGCGGGCGTCGCGCACCTGCTTGATGCTGGCGCAGATATATCCGACCTCGCCGGCGCGGAGCTTCTCGCACGGGACGAGGCGCGGGATGCAATATCCGACCTCGGTGACTTCATAATCCTTGCCGGTATTCATGAGGCGAATGATGTCGCCCTTCTTGACGGTGCCGTCGAAGATCCTCGTATAGATGACGACGCCCTTATAGCTGTCATAATAGGAATCGAAGATGAGGGCCTTGAGGCGCTCGTCCGGGTCGCCCGTCGGCGGCGGAATGACCTCGACCAGCTTCTCGAGCAGGTCATCGATGCCCATGCCGGTCTTGGCCGAGATGAGCGGGGCCTCCGAAGCATCGATGCCGATGATGTCTTCGATTTCTTCTTTGGCTTCATCCGGGCGCGCGCTCTCGAGATCCATTTTGTTCAGGACAGGAAGGATCTCGAGGTCCTCGTCGAGGGCGAGGTAGACGTTGCCGAGGGTCTGGGCTTCGACGCCCTGGGTGGCGTCGACGACGAGGACGGCGCCGTCGCAGGCGGCGAGGGAGCGCGAGACCTCGTAATTGAAGTCGACGTGTCCCGGCGTATCGATGAGATTGAGCTCGTACTCCTCCCCGTTCTTCGCCTTGTAATGGAGACGCGTCGTCTGCAGCTTGATGGTGATGCCACGCTCGCGCTCAATATCCATGTTGTCGAGATATTGTTCCTTCATATCGCGCTTCTCGACGAGCCCCGTACGCTCGATAAGGCGGTCGGCGAGCGTTGACTTGCCGTGGTCGATATGGGCAATGATGCTGAAATTCCTGATATGATCCAAATAACTCATCGTCTCTTTATTCTCCTTCTTCGTTTAATGAAGCGACCAGGGCCTTGCAGGCGAGCATGTCCGCATAGCTTTCGACCGCCAGGCGAAGAGCCAGTGCGGCGCGTTCTTCCTTCTGCTCCGTCCCTTCCAACTTAGAAGCCACTTCCGTATAAGTCTCATCCACGATCCCGCAATAATCGCGATAGAACTCCTCGATGGATTCATTCTGCATCACCGATCCGAGGAGCACGCCGCTCTCCTTGACGGAGAGAACCTGCTTCAAGAGGCAGATGGCCGTGAGATACCCGATATGCTCACGATCGTATCTCTTCCCGTGCGCACGCGGAAGCAGTCCGCTCTTGATGTAATTATTGATCATCGCCGGCGTCAGCGATTCGTCGCCCTCGGCGGCGAGACCGATATGCTGCCGCTTCATGAAGGCGATAATCTGATCCATATAGAGATCGATGTCCGGGATCTGATGCCAATCCTCGGGACGCATCGTCTGAAGAAGCGATGTGGTCTGTTTCAATCTATCTTCCATTGATTTCTCCTGTCATCCGGCTTGCCCGAATTTCGTGATCTTTGCTTGTCGCGGCAAAATCCGCTTTGAATAATTCAATCTATTATACATCATCACTCGCCGTCCTGCCAGATTTCATTGTCACAACATGATATGCCATGTTGACATATTCATTACTTCGCAATATAATATTAAATATCATATTACAGCATATCAGAAGCAATAACTATCGGAGGAACTACCATGCAGGATCTTTGCATTTTCGGCGATTCCATTGCGAAGGGAATCGTCTTCGACGAAATGAAACAGCGTTATACCGTTTTGAAGGACAATTTCATCGCGCTCGCAGCGAAGCGCATCGGCTTGAAGGCACGCAACTTCGCATCCTTCGGTGCTACTACGAAGAAGGGCAGCCGCATTCTCGACCGCCGTTCGGAGGAGCTCAGCGACTGTCGCTATACCCTCCTCGAGTTCGGAGGCAACGATTGCAATCTGGATTGGTCCGCCATCGCCGAAGACCCGGACGCAGAGGCGCCCGCCTCCGTCCCTCTCCCGGAATTCATGAAGACGTATGAAGCCATGATCGACAAGGTACTCGAAGCGGGGAGCTGTCCGATTCTCCTCACGCTTCCGCCTCTGGACAGCGACTACTTTTTCGCGAACATCTCCGAAGGACTGAATGCCGGAAACATCCTGACCTTCCTCGGCGGCGACCTCGAGAATATCAACCGCTGGCACGAGGGATATAATGAAGGCATCCGCAAGATCGCGAAGGAGCGCCATCTCCCCCTCATCGACCTCTCCGAAGCCTTCCCGGCCGGTGAGAGCAAGCACTATCTCTGCAAGGACGGCATGCATCCGAACGAAGCCGGTCACCGCCGCCTCGCCGAGTGCATGACCCCGGCCCTTCGAAGCCTCATTGCATGAAGAAAAACGCCGAAAACCTTGCAATCAATGCTTGAATGCGATATACTTATTCAGCGTTTTATAACTAAATCTCATGAATGGGGGTAATCAAATGGCAAACATTAAGTCTGCAAAGAAGAGAATCCGTACAATCAACAAGAAGACCGCACGCAACATCCGTGTCAAGAACCACGTGACGGAGGCTGAGAAGGCATTCCTCGCAGCTGTTCAGACGGCAGATGTTGAGGCGGCAGAGAAGGCATTCCGCGCAGCCGAGAAGAAGATCATGCAGGCAACCGCGAAGGGAACCATGCACAAGAACACCGCTTCGAGAAAGGTCGCAAGACTTGCCAAGAGATTGAACGATCTCAAGAAGAGCAACTAATTCTCACCCGTCCCCCATCGCGCACCTCGCGTGAGGTGACGCAAGCGTATAAGTTCTAAATACGCCGGAACGAAGGAGTGTCTCCCTTCGTTCCTTTTTTTATAAGTCAAGGAGTCCCCATGAAGACCATCCTCCTCCCACCGTCCAAGTCCGTCCTCCACCGCGAACTCATCGCGGCCTTTTTGGCATGCCGCTCGCAGAATTCTTTGAATTCCTTCGCGGAAAAGGCCGCCGCCCTGCTGCCGCCGGCCTGCTCCGAAGACCTCGCCGCGACAAGAGATTCCCTCCTTGCCCTCGGCGAAGCGCTTCATCTCATCGAAGAAAGAGGCCGAGCCCTCCCGGACGATCTCCTTCCGCTCCTCCCTTGCCGGGAGAGCGGCACCACGCTCCGCCTCCTCCTCCCGGTCGCAGCCGCCCTCGGCATGCCGGCCCTCTTCAAGATGGAAGGGCGCCTGCCGGCGCGGCCAATGGACCCGCTCCTCCGCGTCCTCGAAGAACACGGATGCCGCATCACGAGACCGGCACCGAATCTCCTTCAGACGGAGGGTTCGCTCACGCCGGGAACCTACTCGCTCCCGGGTCATATCTCGTCGCAGTACTTTAGCGGCCTTCTGTTCGCTCTGCCGCTCCTGCGAGAGAACAGCGTGCTGCGATCCGAAACACCGCTCGAATCGCTCCCGTATGTCGAGATGACGACGGAAGTGCTTCGCGCAGCCGGCATCCCGCTCGCACCCGGCTCCTTTCTCGATAAGAACGGCTGCTTCCGCCTGACAGTGCCGGGCAGCTGTTCCTATCGTAAGCCGAAGCATCGAACTGCGGAAGGCGATTGGTCCGGCGCTGCCTTCTGGCTCGCCGCCGGCCTCCTCGGCGAAGAGGATCTCACGCTCCGCGGACTCTCCGAGCATTCGCTCCAAGGTGACCGAAGCATCATCGCACTGCTTCGCCGCTTCGGCGGCGACATCGAAATAAAGAAGGCAATCGGCGAAAGTAAACGCAAGGAGGAGAACGGCGAAGGCGCCCGCAGGGAGGATGTCATCCTTGTCCATCCGTCCCGCGCCCGCCTTCATGCACCGGAGAAACCGATCGATGTCTCCTCCGTCCCGGACCTCGTCCCGCCTCTCGCCCTCGTCGCCGCGCTCGCTGAGGGCACTACGATCCTCGAGCACGCCAAGCGGCTTCGCCTCAAGGAGTCGGACCGCCTTCATACCGTCACCGAAACGCTCTGCGCGCTCGGTGCCGATATTCGAGAACAGACAGACGGCCTTATCATCACCGGCGTTCCGTCCCTTCACGGCGGAAGCATCGACCCGGCCGGTGACCACCGCATCGCGATGACGGCCATCACTGCAGCCTCCTCGTTCCCGGCGGACGGCACAAAAGCCCCCGTCCTCCTGCGAAACCCTTCTTGCATTGCCAAATCCTATCCATCCTTCCTTGCGGACTTCCGGCGCATCTATCCGGAAGCTCCGCTCGAGACCCTCTGAAAGGCATCCCCATGATTACATATCACGGCAAACAATTGACGCTCTCCCTCTTCGGCAGCTCCCATGCCCCTTCCGTCGGCATGATCCTGAGCGGATTCCCGAAGGATATCCCCATTGACATTGAAGCGCTTCACGCCTTCCTGGCTCGCCGCGCCCCGGGGCAGAGCGCCCTCACGACCTCGCGCCGCGAGAAGGATATCCCGATCTTTGAGAAAGGACTTCAAGAGAATGTGACGACCGGAGAACCGCTCCGCGCCGTCATTCCGAACCGCGATGTCCGCTCCTCCTCTTATGATACTCTCAGGAACAAGCCGCGCCCGGGCCATGCCGATTATACCGCGCGCCTTCAAGGATATACACCGGAAGAGATGCGAGGCGGCGGACCGTTCTCGGGCCGCATGACCGCGCCGCTCTCCGTCGCCGGCGGACTCGCGCTCCAGTATCTCGCTCACGAAGGGACGTCCGTCCGTGCCGAGATCACTTCGGTCGGCAAGGCATGCGATCCCGAACACTTCGAAGAGACCATCCTCCGCGCCAAAGCGGACGGCGATTCCGTCGGCGGCATCATCACCTGCACCGTCTCCGGATATCCGGCCGGCATCGGCGGCCCGCTCTTCGACGGACTCGAGAGCGACCTTTCGCGCATGCTTTATGCGATTCCGGCTGTCAAAGGCATCTCCTTCGGCGAAGGCTTCCGCGCCGCCGCACTTCGCGGCAGCGAGAATAACGATGCCTACTATTATGATAAGGCGAGTGAGATCCACACCGAGACCAACCACGCCGGCGGCATCCTCGGCGGCATCAGCGACGGCGAAGATCTCATCTTCCATGTCGCCTTCAAGCCGACCCCTTCCATTGCCCTGCCGCAGAAGACCGTCGACCTCGAAAGCAAGACGAACACGACGGTCGTCATCGAAGGCCGCCACGATCCTTGCATCGTACCCCGCGCACTTCCCGTCGTCGAAGCGGCCGCAGCCGTCGTCCTCCTGGATCGCCTGCTCGATGCGAAAGAGCGAGCCGCCTCGTCTCATGCAAAAAGCGCGGATCTCGAAGAGCTCCGCGCGACGATTTCCTCACTGGACGACAGCATCATTCCCCTCCTCCTCGCCCGCTTCCGTGTGGCCGAAGAGGTCGCAGACATCAAGCGAGCGAAGCACCTTCCCGTCCTCGACCGCGCACGGGAAGAAGCCATCCTTCGCAAGATTCACGAAAAGGCTGAGAAATATGATAACGAAATTGCTGCCGTCTATGAATCTTTATTTGAAATCAGCCGAAGCCTTCAGGAAGAAAGGCTCCGTTCCGAAAAGGAATCCCATCCCTCAGAATAAAGATTCCGTTTCCGAAGCAGCGGAGGCTGCGCATCATGCATGCGCCGCCTCCGCTTTTTGCTTGACTGCATGGACGATCGGATTAACATACCGTTCATCCACGAGATCGGCACCATGATCGATGATCTCCCGCATATGATCGGCCGCCGCCAGACTCTCTGCATTCCCCGTCTTGCCGGCGATGAGGACGCGGCGCGCCAGAGCCATGAGAAAACGGTCGAGGCCCTTGACATTCGCCGGATCGTAACGGCCCGGGCAGAAGAAGAGCTGCGAACCGCTCATATCTCCCGCATCCTTGAAATTGATCTCGCAGATCTGCTGATAATTCGCCGCATTATAATCCGAGATGCCCGTCACGAACAGCACCAAACGGTCCTCGATGCCGCTCATCGCAATCTTCATCTTATCAAAGCCGACGATACCGCTCCCGCGAAGCCAGCCGCCGAAGACGACGACATCGTAATCGCCGAGCGTCTCGAGCGCGCAGGAGGCCAGCGGCACGCAGTCACAGCCGAGCCGCTCCGCAATCCACTCTGCATATTGCTTCGTCGAGCCTCGCTTGGATTCATAAATCACAATCACTCGTTGTTCTTCCATGATTCTCCGTTATCTCCTTTGATAATTCTTCCTTCCGTATTCCGGGCCATGCGCATTCTCTGACTCTATTTGCTCAGGACGTCGATGGCGCGGTAAAGCTCGCGATCGAAGGATCGCGGCACTTCTAAAGCCTCAGTCAAATCCAGACCGACGATTTCACCGCCGAGGAGTCCGATGGCTTTGTTGCCGATATCCGACACCAGAAGCTCGATCGCCTTTTCAGCGCACTCGGTGGCGAGCAGGCGGTCCGCCAACGTCGGGGATCCGCCCCGCTGAAGGTAGGAGAGCTTCACGCTCTTCACCTCGCGTCCGATGCGCTCCGAAAGTTCCCGGCAGAGCTCTTCCGTATCGATATCCACCCCTTCGGCTTTGATCAGGATGCTCTGCATCTTGCCATTATTCATGCCCTCCAGGATTTTCCTGCTGATTTCCGGGATCGAATAAGGCACCTCCGGGACCAGGACGCATTCCGCGCCCCCGGCGAGACCGGCGTAGAGTGCAATGTCGCCGCACTCACGCCCCATGACTTCAATCACGGTATTCCTCTCATGCGCCGAGGAGGTATCGCGTATCCGCGTGATCGCATCGAGGACCGTATTCACCGCCGTATCGAATCCGATGGTTCGCTCCGTATAAGCGAGGTCGTTATCTATCGTTCCCGGAATGGCCATCACGGTCACGCCGCGCTTCCTGAGCGCTTCCGCTCCGAGGAAGGAGCCGTTGCCGCCGATGATGATCAAAGCCTCGATGCCGAAGGTATCGAGATTTTCCACGGCGCGCCGCTGTCCCTCTTCCGTGAGAAAGCGCTCGCTTCGTGCTGTCTTGAGGATCGTTCCGCCGCGCTGGAGAATGTCTCCTACCGAACGACGATTCATCTCGTGAATCTCGCCGTCGATCAGTCCCTCGAAGCCGCGATGAATGCCGTAGACCTCCAGCCCCGCTTCGATGCCGAATCGAACCACGGCACGGACTGCCGCATTCATTCCCGGCGCATCGCCGCCGCTCGTGAGTACTCCGATTCGATTCATCTCTGTCTCCTTTCTTTTCGCCGCCCGACTCCTGTGAAAGCTGCTTTAAGCCTTCACATTCTCTTTCCCGAGGAGCTGTTCGAGCTCGCTTCGGACGGCCTCATCCCAGGCGATGCCGTTTGCGCTCTGAAGCTGCTTCCCGTCCGGCAGATAGAGCAGGACCGGTCGATTCCCGTGATGCTTCCCGATCAGTTCGAGAATGTGATTCTTCATCGGCTCCAGGCGGTCGCCCTCGAACTCCTTGCTGATGCGAAGCTTGACATAATCTGCCGGCTTCGGGGCCTGCGCCGCCGACGGACTCGGCCTCATCGCCTTCGGCCGCTCTTTCCCCGGATACGGATCATCCTTCCGCGCATACGAGGATCGCCGTGGATCACGTCCCAATTCCGCTGCCGACTCGATGCCGGTAAGCGCGTTGATGAGAATCTCCGGATCCGATTCATCGCTGAGCTGAAGCGTGCCCCGAACGGCAATCGCCGCATCCTTGACGAGCCGCGTCTTGTTCGGCTGATAGACGCTCGGGAAGACGATCGCATGCATGGTGCCGTAGAGGTCCTCGAGTTCGAGGCGTGCCATCTCCTGCTGCTTCTTCGTGATCATCGTGCGCAGGCTGCTGACGAGCCCGGCCACGATCACGGTATCACCGTCATGAAATGCCGCTTCCGACGTGCGTCCCTCGCGCATCGCCTCGGCCGCATGGCTGATATCGAGCGATGTCGCCGAGATATGACCGCGAATCACCGCAGCATATTCATCCAGCGGATGGCCGGACAGATAGATGCCCAGCATCTCCCTCTCCATGCGAAGAAGATCCGCCCGCTCGAAATTGGCGATCTTCGGGAGCTCCGGATCCGACTTCACTTCATCGAAGAGATCGTCGTCCAGCTGGAAAAGCGAGACCTGATCCTTCGTCACGCGTCTCGCACTGCTCTGCGCTGCCTTGACCGCTTCCTCACAGACGGCGAGGAGCGCCGCCCGGTTCTCCGTGAACTCATCAAAGGCGCCGGCGCGAATCAGATTCTCCACAGCCTTGCGGTTGAGCTCCTTCGAATCCACCGAACGCACAAAGTCGAAAAAGCTCGTAAACGGGGCTTTCGCTCTCGCCTCCGTGACCGCATGCACGAAACCCATGCCGACGGCCTTGACACCGGCCAGGCCGTAGCGAATCTTGCCGTTCTCGACCGTGAACTTGGCCTCGCTTCGCGAAACGGAAGGCGGTAGCACCTCGATGCCCATCTCACGGCAGTTGCGGATATAAGAGGAGGTATGCGCCGCATCGCCGATGACGCTCGAAAGGAGTGCCGTCATATATTCCACCGGATAATGGCATTTGAGATAAGCCGTCTCATAAGCGACCACCGCATAGGCGGCCGCATGTGACTTATTAAAAGCATATTCGGCGAAGCTCGCCATGTCCTCAAAGATGGTCTCTGCCGCCTCTTCCGAGATGCCGTTCTGAATACAGCCCTCGACAGCCGGCGTTCCGTCCGAATCATCCTTGCCGTAGATGAAGAACTGCTTCTCTCGCATCATCTCTTCATGCTTCTTCTTCGACATCGCACGGCGCACGAGATCGGCGCGGCCGTAGGAATACCCGCCCAGCTGACGGACAATCTGCATGACCTGCTCCTGATAGACGAGGCAGCCGTACGTGACATCGAGAATCGGCTCGAGCTCCGGCGTGACATACTTGATATGCTCCGGATGCTTCTTATTGTCGATATATTTCGGAATCGAATCCATCGGGCCCGGGCGATAAAGCGAAATGCCTGCGACGATATCTTCGAAGCAGTTCGGCTTCAGATTCTTCATGAAGCTGGTCATTCCGCCGCTCTCGAGTTGGAAGATGCCTTCCGTATTGCCCGAGGCAATCAGGCGGTAGACCTCGGGATCGTCATAATCCATGCGGTCGAAATCAATACGAACGCCGTGCTCCTTTTCAATCAGGCGTACGGCCTCGTGAATCATCGTGAGGTTGCGAAGCCCGAGGAAGTCCATCTTGAGAAGGCCGAGTTCCTCGATCGTCGTCATCGTAAACTGCGTGGCCGGCATGCCGTCCGTCGCATAGAGCGGTACGTAATCATCGATGGCCGTGCGGCTGATGACGACGCCGGCAGCATGGGTCGAGGTATTTCTCGGCATGTTCTCGAGTGCCATGGCCATATCGAGGACCGTGCGCACCATCGGCTCGCCTTCATAACGCGAGCGAAGGTCGCGGTTGATCTCCAGCGCGTCCTTGATGGTCATGGAGAGTGAATTCGGAATCATCTTCGCGAGCGCATCCGTCTCGCTGTAAGAGACGCCGTATGCCCGCGCGACATCGCGAATGGCCGCCTTGGCCTTCAGGCGTCCGAAGGTGATGATCTGCGAGACCTTCTCCTTGCCGTACTTCCTAACAACATAATCGATGACCTCCTGGCGTCGGTCCACGCAGAAGTCGACATCGATATCCGGCATGCTGACGCGCTCCGGATTGAGGAAGCGCTCGAAGATCAACTGATATTTGATCGGATCGATAGACGTGATGCCGAGGGAATACGAAACGATGCTGCCGGCCGCCGAGCCTCTTCCCGGACCGACCGGAATCCCCTGACTCTTCGCATAATGGATGAAATCCCAGACGATGAGAAAGTATTCGACATATCCCATGGATTCGATAACGGCAAGCTCGCTCTCGAGACGCTTACGATAGAGGCTGTCCTCTTCCCATGCTTCCTCTCCGTACCGCTCCTTGAGCCCCTTTTCACAAAGCTCGCGGAGGTATTCGCGATTGGAGAGCCCCTCCGGCGGAACGAATTCCGGCAAATGGTATTCACCGAAGACGAAATCGAATTGACAGCGATCCGCAATCTCTTGCGTGCGCTCGCAGGCGTCCTCCAGTCCGGGGAAGAGCGCTTTCATCTCCTCTTCATTCTTCAGATAGAATTGGTCATTCTCGAAACGCATGCGGTTCGGATCATCGAGCGTCTTCTGCGTCTGAATGGCCAGAAGGACATCATGCGTCTTCGCATCCTCGCGTCGGATATAATGAGCATCGTTCGTCGCGACGAGCGGTGTCCCGATCTCCTCCGAGAGGCGCTTCAGTCCTTCCATGACCGGAATATCCTCTTCGAGCCCGTGATTCTGAATCTCGAGGAAAAAATTGTCGGCGCCGTAGATATCTTTCAGTTCCAGGGCTTCCGCGCGTGCACCGTCGTAATCGCCGTTGATCAGGCATCGCTGCACATTGCCTGCCAGGCAGGCGGAGAGGCAGATGAGTCCGTCACTGTATTCACGAAGTAACGCCTTATCGACACGAGGACGATAATAGAACCCCTCAACGTAGCTCTTCGAGACGAGCTTCGTCAGGTTGCGGTATCCCGTTTCGTTCTCGGCGAGCAGAATCAAGTGACCGGCTCCGCGATCCTTGACCGGATCGGTGTCGAAGCGGGTTCGCGCCGCCGTATAGACCTCGCATCCGATAATCGGTTTAATGCCGGCCTTTCGGCAGGATTTATAAAAATCAACGACACCGAACATTGCTCCGTGATCCGTGATAGCCAAGGCGTTCATCCCGAGCGCTTTGACATATTCCGGCGCATCCGCAATCTTCGTCATGCCGTCCAAGAGACTGTATTCGCTGTGCACATGTAAGTGGACAAAGCTCATGAGCGGTCTTCCTTTCTTCGTTATTCTTTCCTATTATATCATGAGTCCGACCGTGCTTGTGTCCGACTTCAAGGAGGATTTCTCGCTGTCCATTCAAAAATTGAACACAATTAGCACACAAAAATACACTTTTCCTTTTATGGAATTTTACGGTTCGATTGACAAACTTTAGTCGAACTGATATACTTCATACATGAGATAAGGCTATCGGGAGCCGACCTCTCATAGGATTTATCATTATTATCATTAATTCTTTTATGGAGGTTATTATGGTAGTAACAATCATGAAAGCGCTGTGCGTCGTAGGCATCGTGCTTGTCGTCGCCCTGACCGTCAAGAAGGTTCAGGCTAACCGTCAGACCGAAGAAGGTCAGGCTCTGTGGGAGGATCAGAAGAAGCACTGGAAGTGGAACCTCATGATCGGCTTCGTCGCTAACTTCCTCGATACGCTCGGTATCGGTTCCTTCGCTCCGTCGTCCGCACTGTTCAAGATGGGTAAGTCCATCGACGACCTGTATGTACCGGGAACGCTGAACGTCGGCGATACTGTTCCGGTCTGCGTCGAGGCATTCCTCTTCTTCGACTTCGTTGACATCGATTCCCTCACCCTCGTATCCATGCTCGCAGCTGCTACGCTCGGTGCTTACATCGGTGCCGGTATCGTTTCGAAGTGGAATCGTCAGCACGTACGTTACGCTATGTTCGTCGGACTGTTCATCCTCGCATCCGTCATGCTCCTCAGAGAGTTCAGCATCGGACCGTTCGGTACGACCGGTGATGCACTCGCTCTCAGCGGTGTTAAGCTCATTATCGGTGTTGTTATCAACTTCTTCCTCGGTGCTCTTATGTGCATCGGCGTAGGTCTCTACGCACCGTGCCTGGCTCTCGTTTCCGTCCTCGGCATGAACGTAGGTGCTGCATTCCCAATCATGATGGGATCCTGCGCTTACCTCATGGCTTTCGGTAACAGCCCTAAGTTCATCAAGGAGAACCGTTTCGACATGGTTGCTTCCTACATGCAGATGATCGGCGGCGCAGTCGGCGTACTCGTTGCTTACTTCATCGTAGGTTCCATGCCTATCTCGGTCCTCACGAAGATCGTTATCGCAGTTGTATACATCACTTCCTTCCTCTATCTCAGAGACGCAAGAAGAGATGCTGCTGCCTAACTAATAACTTTCAAAAGAAAAGAGAGGAGCTTCGGCTCCTCTCTTTTTTTATGCAATAACACACATTCATGGAGATGAAGATACATTCTGGAACCTGTAGTCGTTCAAGATTTCCAAGAGGCAATCCAGGTAAGCCTTTGTCGCCTTGGAGAAGACCTGATACTTCTTCCAGACAATATATGCCGGCGATTCCAGCTGCGGAGAGAGCGGCCGGAAGCAAAGAGAACTCCCTTCCGTGTTGATGATCTTATCAAAGCAGATGGCGTATCCGAGGCCCTCCTCCACGAGGAGGGATGCATTGTAGAGAAGATTATAAGTCGCTACGATATGAAGATCCGACTCCTCACGCTGAAGCCAACGATTCACGAAGAGATCATCCCCCTTCTGATGCGAAACGATAAGCGGCTTATCCCATAAATCCTCCGGGGCGATGCTCTCATGATATGCCAGTGAGGAATCACGGCGCATCAGGACGCCCCATCGATCGTGAATCGGAACGGGAAAAGCCTCGTACTTCTGTGCATCGATCTCCGTGAAGAGAAGTCCGAAATCAATCAGCCCTTTATCCAGATATTCCAGCACATGCTCCGCGTTGCCGCTCGAGATGTGATAACGAATATCCGGATACTTTTTTTGTACCTTTTCGGCCGCTTCTGCGAAAAGCCGTACGGATTCCGTCTCTCCGGCTCCGATGTAGACATTTCCGGAAATCATCCCATCCGATCCCGTAATCTCCTCCTCCGTACGGCGCATCAAAGAGACCAGCTCTTCCGCACGCTTTCGGAGAATCATCCCCTCCTCCGTCAAGAGGACCTTCCGCGACCCCTTGACACCGCGGATGAGAAGCTGCTTCCCCAGTTCCTTCTCGAGTGCTTTTAACTGCGTGGATAAAGCCGGCTGCGAGATGTGAAGCGATGCTGCTGCCGCCGTGATGCTCTGCTCTCTCGCGACGGCGAGAAAATATTCGAGTACGCGAAATTCCATCGAAAGACCTCCCTTCGGTCAAGCTTTTATAGCATAATCACTGATTATGAATAATTATAATTGATAAGTATTTGATATTCAACCTCTTCGGTTCTACGATAAAGATGATAAAACATCATGATCATTCATAAGGAAGAAGCATCATGCCAAAGCAACCCTTTCAACATTCAAACAGGAATCCGTATGCTTATACCATCCTTCAGAATCTCAAGGATGCAGGATGCAGCGATGAAACGGTCGACGCCTTCATGACCCTTCAGGAAGAAGGCGATTACAAGGAGCAGATCAAGCTCTTATCCGACCACCGCAAACACCTGCTCGATAAGCTGCACCGGAATCAGCGACGCATCGACTGTTTGGATTATCTTATTTATCAAATGGAACAAAAGAGTCGATAACGAATACAGGAGGTATTCTATGAACATCATTCAAAATCAGACTTTTGATCAAGAGCGCGCCTTCTACGGCAGCAACGATACTTTAGTGCAGGATTGCGCTTTTGACGGCCCTGCCGACGGCGAAAGCGCCTTCAAGGAAGCATCTCATGTACAGGCGGAGCATTGCTTCTTTAACCTGCGTTATCCGTTCTGGCACAACAAGGACCTTACCATCCGTGACTCGGAGATGACGGAACTCTGCCGCGCAGCTCTTTGGTATTCCGACCGCATCACCATCGAGCATACGAAACTCCACGGCATTAAGGCTCTCCGCGAATGTTCTCATGTGAAGCTGGAAGGATGTGATATCCTCTCGCCGGAATTCGGTTGGTCCTCCCGTCATGTTGAAATGAGCGACTCCACTGCCGAAAGCCAGTATTTCATGATGCGCACCTCCGATCTTCATTTCAGCAATGTGCGAATGAAGGGCAAGTATGCTTTTCAATATGTCGAAAATGCCGTATTTGAGGATTGCACTTTCGATACCAAGGATCTCTTCTGGCATGCGAAGAATGTCACGGTGAGAAACAGCATCATCAAGGGAGAATACCTGGGCTGGTACTGTGAGAATGTCACGCTCGATCATTGCAAGATCATCGGCACGCAACCGCTCTGTTACTGCAAGAATCTCAAGCTCATCAATTGCGAAATGATCGATTGCGATCTGGCCTTTGAACGGAGTGGTGTCGAGGCCACAGTCATTACACCGATTCTCAGCATCAAGAATCCGCTGCAGAACAGTTCCATCACCGTTCCTTCCGTCGGCGAAATCATCCGCAATATTCCGGAAGGTACCGGCACCATTGTGATGACAAGAAAATCGGCATCCGATGTCGACTGCGCTTAATATATAGCGATAGCAAGGAGAATAATGAAGATATGAAGATGTCCCTTCAAGTGAGCGGCCAAACATTCACTGCTACGATGTCCTCCACTCGTACAGCCGAAGCCCTCATTCAAGAGCTGGAGAACGGCCCTCTCACCCTATCCCTTCATGAATACGGAGGATTTGAAAAGGTCGGTCCACTCAGTCGATCCTTTCCGACCGAAGACCGCCAAATCACGACCCGGCCCGGCGATATCGTTCTCTATCAAGGGAATCAACTCGTTCTCTTCTACGGCTCCAATTCCTGGAGTTATACGAAACTCGGCCATATCGACGATTTAACCGGTTGGGAAGAAGCTCTCAGAAACGGTGATGTGACCGTGACCTTATCTACGGAGGAATAACAGTATGAAAATTCTCATCTTAAACGGAAGCCCTCGTCCCCACGGAAATACCGCTGCCATGGCAGAAGCCTTCGCGAAAGGCGCCCGGGAGAACGGCCATCAGGTCGATATCATGAATATCTGCCAAATGAATATCGCCGGATGCAAAGCCTGTGAATATTGCCATCAGAAGGGTTCCGGTCATGAACGCCGCTGCATTCAGCAGGATGATATGCAGAAGGTTTATCCGCTTCTGGATGAAGCCGACATGATTGTCCTCGCCTCTCCGGTCTATTATCACGGATTCTCGGGACAGCTCCAATGCGCCATCCACCGCATCTATGCGCTGGATAAGCCGAAGAAGCTCAAGAAAGCGGCCCTCATCCTCTCCTCCGGCAGCAATCACGTTTACGGCGGAGCTATCTATGAATATCAAAACTCCTTTTTAAACTATCTGCACCTCGAGGATATGGGAATTTTCACATCTTACGGAGAACAGAACGGTTCTGAAGATAAACGGAAGGAACTCTACGACTTCGGTAAAAGCCTCCTCTCGGATTGCGGTTCCGCTCTCGATCCACGTGAAGAAGAATTCCTCCGCGATTTCAGATCCGGGAAACCGATTCGTCAGGGGACCGATGCTAATGCTTATATTAACCATGCTGCTCAAGAAGCCATGAAAATCACCGCGGTATTAAACAGCTCTTATCATACCCCATCGGAGATTCAGGAACTCATTTCCAGACTCACCGGCAAACCGGTCGACCCTACCTTCGGCATGTTCCCGCCTTTCTATACAGATTGCGGCAGGAATATCACCATCGGGAAGCATGTCTTCATCAACAGCGGCTGCCGCTTCCAAGATCAGGGAGGCATCACAATCGATGACGGAGCTCTCATCGGCCATAATGCTGTCTTAGCCACGCTGAATCACGGACTGGCTCCGGAAGAACGCCATGACCTCTTCCCGGCTCCGATTCATATCGGCAAGAACGTCTGGCTCGGAGCCAACGTCACCGTTCTCGGCGGCGTCACCATCGGCGACAATGCCGTCGTCGCTGCCGGCGCTCTCGTCACAAAAGATGTGGCACCCAATACCGTCGTTGCCGGCGTTCCGGCCCGTGTCTTACACATGATCTAAAATCCATCAACAGAAACCGGACATTGCATCCGAACAATTCTCACATTGTTAATCGAAGGAGGTAAAAAAGATGTTACAACCTGCAGAACTTCATTTAACGCAAGAATGGGACAAGACCTTTCCTAAGTGCGACCGCGTGGATCATGAGAAGGTCACCTTTATCAACCGTTACGGAATCACCCTGGCCGCCGATCAATATACGCCGAAGAATGCCGAGGGCAAGCTTCCGGCCGTCGCCGTCTGCGGTCCTTTCGGAGCCGTCAAGGAGCAATGCTCCGGACTTTATGCCCAGACACTGGCCGAGCAGGGCTTCCTCACCATCGCCTTCGATCCGTCTTTCACCGGCGAGAGCGGCGGAGAACCTCGTTATACTGCTTCCCCTGATATCAACACCGAGGACTTCCAGGCAGCCGTCGATTACCTCTCCGTCAACGAAAACGTAGATCCGGAACGCATCGGCATTCTGGGAATCTGCGGCTGGGGCGGATTAGCCTTGAACACGGCCGCCATCGACACGAGAATCAAGGCGACCGTCGTCTCCACCATGTATGATATGAGCCGCATTGCCGCAAAAGGATATTTTGATGAATTCGACAGCGAAGAGGCTCGTCATCAGGCCCGCGAAACGTACAGCACCGCCCGTACCGAGATCTATCGCAGCGGCGATTACGGCCGTGCCGGCGGCTGCATGCCGCTTCCTGTACCGGAAGATGCACCTTTCTATGTAAAGGATTACAGCGAATATTATAAGGGCCGCGCCTACCATGAACGCTCCCTGAACTCGAATGACGGCTGGAACGTCATCGGCACCATGTCCTTCCTGAATCAGCCGATTCTTCAATACACCGACGAAATTCGCTCCGCCGTCCTCATCATCCACGGAGAGAAAGCGCACTCCTGCTACATGGGCCGCGACGCTTATGCTCATATGCTGGACGGCAACCCGAACCCGGAGAACAAGGAACTGATGATCATCCCTAATGCCGTGCATACCGACCTCTATGACAATACGGAGGTCATTCCGTTTGAGAAGATCGAGAACTTCTTCCGTACGTATCTGAAATAATCCGTATACGACAAGATCATCGATCCCATAAAAAAAGAGCGAGATTTACAAACGAATGGTAAATCTCGCTCTTTTACTTTACACTCACCGAACCGGGGAAAAGCTTATTTCTCGTCCCACTGAACACCGGCATCGCGAAGCGACTGATAGAACGGCGTGAGCGCCGTCTCATTGACGCCGTCATAACCAATCTCGAGACGCTGCTTGAAATACATCTGCGATTCTTCCGGCATCGCCTCCAGCATCTTATCGCCCAGCGTCCGAATAGCCGTGCGATACTTCGGTGCCACATGATTCGGATCAAAACGACCCGGCAAGAGAGTCAGGCGTTCCTTCGGAAGGAAGCTCAGCTGATTGTAAGCGAACAGGAAGCTCTTATAATGCTCCGATGAAGGAACGATGCCTACTGCATAGACGAAGAGATTCTTGTTCTCGATACCGAAGTTCTGGAGATTTCGGCGAAGGACGTTGAAATGGGTCAGCTCACCGTTTCGGATCCATGTACCGAAAATGATATTCTCATACATGGATGCATATCCCAGATTCTTCTTATTATAAGGGATGACATCGCATCCCAGCGTATCGGAGATCCACTTCGCATATTCCATGGTGGAACCGTTTTCAGAATAATAGATCAGAAGCGTATCCGAACCGCCGGCCTCTTCTGCGCGGCGCTGTGCCGCTCTTCGATTGGGATTTCTCATACCTGTTCTCTCCTGCTAATGCCCCGGAACCTATCGGTTTCGAAGCTCCTTTTCCTTCATACGAATCTTAAGGATCGTGAGTGCCTTGCGTACATCATCGGCAACCATGTTGTTCTCTCCGACGATGTTGGACTCAATGCCCTCCGGATTCTTATTGATATCGACAATGTTGTTCTTGAGATATTCGCTATCGACGACAAACGTCGCAACCGTACCGCTGAAGTTGAGACCGGAGAGAGGAATATCTCTCTTGCCGAGCTCCTCGACGCAGTTCTCATAATCGACATCGCTGTTGCCCCAGCCGTCCGAGGATACGATGACGCCGTCGGCGCGCATACCCTCAGCCATAGCTGCCGCACGCTTACTGTTGCGGAGCTTCTCCTTGTTGTCATCCGATGTACCGAAGAGCAATACGCCCATCAGATCCACACCGGAATCCGAACCGACGATGTCGACCAGCGGATCGCGGAAATGATGCAAACTCGTTTCTTTCGTAGATGGACCGATTCCCATAATACTACCTCCTTACTGCATCGAACGGATCGCGCCGTCTCTGTACTCATTCGGAGTCAGGAAGACAGGCATATTGTTCATTTCAATGATCGAACGACCGCCGTGAGCACCGGACGGTTCATCCGGGAAGAGATACGTATCGTACATCGCGCCCTGTCCTGCAACCTGGCGGATGATGAGAACCTTCTTCTGGCCCGGACGAATCGTATCATAATATTCATGACGCTCCGTCGCCTTATTTCCGTCAAACTTCTTCATCATATCACGATAAGTCTGGATGAAGTCATCGCAAGCCTGGTGGCCCTGGAGGCATCCGTGGCGCTCCTGACCCATATCCTTCTTAAACGTGAGATTAAAAGAAATAATATAATCATCTTCACCCGGGGTTCCTGCACGTCCGAGTACCATCTGATCCTTCAGATTACCCTCCGAAGAACCGAATTCGTGCGTCTGCTTACCCTCGGTATCAACACCGGTCAGCATCACGTAGACACCGGTCAGCGTGTGCGTAATACCCTCGCCGCAAACTCCGAGCACCTTCGTGGAGATCGGAATGATGTCCATAATGGTGTTCGTAAAACGATCGTGGTCTCCCGGCTTGATGATCTCGATATCGATGGAATCGATGGCATCATACTTCTCCAGAAGCTCCGGAATGATATTCTTCGAAACCGTCATCAGACCGTTATACTTCACCTCATCGTGATCGCCTTCCACCACCTCATTCATGTGAAAAGCCTTGATCACAAGTCTTCGCATATTGATTTCTTTCACACTCATTGCTGCAACCTCTCAATGTATTGCTCAATCGTTGCGGAAATCCGCTCGGATTTCCTATGAAATGCGGACGCCCCGGCAGGAGGTGGCAATACCTGCCGGAGGATCCTCATTTGTTGTTTTTTGAAAAAAGGGGCAGAATAGATCTGCCCCTTCTTCGTTTCCGATGTCCTATTCAGTTCAGAATTAGATAACAGCGTGATACTCGTAAGGCAGCGGAACGATCTTTCCAGGAGTGTCGATGGTCTCGAGGAGCTCGAGCGTAGCCTTTACGATAGCAGTCTGCATCTCGACATCATGCGGAGCTCCTGCGTTTGCACCCATAGGTACGATAGGAGCAGCAGCACGAGGCGAACCTGCCTGCTTAACAACCGGCGGAAGTGCTGCGATGATGACCGTTGGGATACCAATAGCCTCAATTGCTCTCTGCACGATAGTTGCAGAGCGGTGGCACGTTCCTCATCCAGCGGTGAGGATTGCAGCATCGACGCCCTCATCCTTGAGCATCTGTGCAACCTCTGGACCCGTCTCGTTCGTGAACTTCTCGATGTTTCCGCCGCCGCCCATGAATCCGGCATGCGTCGGAGCACAAGCCTTGATGAAGCCTTCTTCTCTCAGCTCGTGAAGTCTGTCGATCGGGAACATGCAGTTGATGTCCTTGTTAACGTCGGAGTTGTCGTATCCGCCGTGCGTAACCATCAGCTCGCTGCTCGGCGTATCATCCGGAATCTTTCTCCAGGTGAAGTCACCGGCAAGGTTAAATCTCTTGTCGCTCTTCAGATGGACACCTGCAGCCGTAGCAAGAGCTACCGTCATCTCCTTGAGAGGCTTAGTAACAGGCGTGAAGATCGACTTAGGTGTAATAGGTACAAAGATTTCAGATTGTAAACCCTTTACAACTGTCATACTCATTGTATTAATCCTCCTCTGCATTATTTTGCTTTTTTAGCCATTCGTTTTGACGACGCTTCAAAACGTCCAGATTGCTGACATACTTTTCGTTGACCTCCGGTCCGACCTGCTCGATGAAAGACAACTGCCAGGCGACCGTCTGACCGACCTTGAGCGGATAATCGGAGATGACCATGCGCATCGGTACCTTGAGCACTCCGAGACGACCCTTGAGGTCGATGGAAATGCCCACGTCATGGACCTCTGTGATGATACCCTCTACCTGAATTATCTTATCTTGGTACTTCATATGTCTGCGATCCCTTCAATCTTGAATTAGTCGTACTTCTCTTTTCTCTTCTGCGACATCGGGAGAGACTGCTCGTTGTCAACCAGCTCAATCTTGTTGCCGGTAGCCTTCTCGATGAGCTCAACGTTGTTGTTCTTGACGTTAACGTTGTACTTTCTCTCCGGAGCCTTGATCTCCTCACCGGCCATCTTAGCCTTGAGCATTGCGAGACCACGAATAGCGTCTTCCGTGCAAAGCGTGTTGCAAGCGAGGACCTCGTTCTCGATACCGGACATCGACTTGTTGTTGTCGATCATAGCATCGCAGTACTTGTTACCCGTTACGAGAGCACCCTGAACAGCGCAGAAGGAGAATCCGACAACCGGAATGCCTCTCTTACCGATCTGCTCGATGTGGCTCGTGAAGTCTACGTGGTTGTTTCCGAATCCTTCCGTCGTAACGAAAGCACCGTCAACGTTCATGGACTCAACCATCTGACCGAGTCTTCTGGATACGTAGAACTTATCGGTGTTAGCCTGCGGCGAACCAACGAAGATAACGCCTACTACATCGACGTCCTCATCGTGGACAGCCTCGAGAACCAGTGGCTCTCTCCAGTAGTGTCTCGACATCTCCTTCGAAGCCGGTCCGATGCAAGTGAGAGCGTGGATGCAGCCGTCGAGTACCTCGAGTGGGTTAGCAGCAACCGGAACGTTACCGAGGTCTACGTTTGGCTTAGCGCCGAGAACGCCGACCGGCTGGTTCGGGAAGAGGAAGTTATCGTGCATAGCGCCCTGGCCCATGATCTCCTTAACGATAACGATCTTCTTCTTTCCAGGTCTTCTAACCTGCTTAAGGGTCTGCGTGTTGACGATCTGGTCATCCTTGAGATCTCTGTTCATAGCATCTCTGATCTCCTGAACAACGTGATCAACTGCCGTATGAACAGCGATAGGTCCCGGACGCTCCATGTTCTTCTTGTTCTCGATGACAGCGTGAGCAACGATCATGATCTCACCCTTGTCAACAGCACCCGGACGTCCCCACATCATATTCTCATCGATGTAACCCTCGGACGAACCGAACTCACCGACCTGAACGCCTTCTTCCGTGATACCGGTAACGACCATGACAACGCCGTCGAGGACCTTCGTGATGCCCTCACCGAGCTCCATGTCGAGATCAGCCTTAACAGCGATCGGCTGAATGTCCATAACCGTATCCGTGTATACGTGATAGTTGTCAGGCGTGATCAGGCTCAGCTCGAGCGAGTGAACGATCTCCTGTGCCTCAGCACCTTCCGTAGCAGCGGACTTACGAACGTAGAGCGTCGTGCCCTCGATCTTCGTCTCATCGCCGAGAACGACCTTGTCGATCTTGTAGTGCTGTCTGGTCATCTCACGGACAACCTTAACTTCGCCCTCTTCCTCTGCAGCAGCAGCGGCCGCCGGAGCAGCAGCAGCTACGACAGGAGCAGCACC
>CASEEM010000018.1 GCA_949286985.1 uncultured Eubacteriales bacterium | reverse complement strand
ACGGCTGCTGCAATCAAGACGAACGGAACGAAGATGCCCGAGACGCGGTCCGCGACCTTCGCGATCGGCGCCTTCGTCGCCGCTGCATCGCTGACCAGCTGAATGATCTTCGCCAGGGTCGTATCCTCCCCGACCTCCGTCGTCTTTGCGCGGATGGTGCCGAGGCGGTTGACGGTCGCCGCTGAAATGCGGTCACCGGCAGCCTTTTCGACCGGCATGCTCTCTCCGGTCAGGGCCGATTCATCGACTGCCGTCGTTCCCTCCAGAATGATGCCGTCGACCGGGATGTTCTCGCCCGGACGGACGATAAACAGATCCCCCTCTGAAACCTCCTCGACCGGCACCTGCACCTCTCTCCCGTCTCGCAAGATGACAGCGCGCTCCGGCGCTAACCGGAGAAGACCCTTGAGCGCATCCGTGGTGCGCCCCTTCGATAGGGCTTCGAGCAGCTTACCGACAGTGATGAGCGTGACGATCATCGCCGCCGATTCGAAATAGAGATGATGCCACGATTCCATGACGGCCGCCGTATCGCCTCGCATCTGATTCGCCGTCATGCCGTAGAGCAGGACGACACTCCAAAGGAAGGAGATGCCGGATCCCATCGCGACCAGCGTATCCATATTCGGTGCGCGATGAAGGAGACTGCGAAAACCGCTCGTAAAGAATTTGCGATTGATAGCCATGATGATGAGCGCGAGGAACATCTCCGTCATCGCTGCCGCGAGCGGATTGCCGCCGAGGAATTCCGGGATCGGCCAATGCCACATCTTATGTCCCATCGAGAGGTACATGAGAAGAAGGAGGAAGATCACCGAAGTGATCAGCCGGCGCTTCAGCACCGGACTCTCCTTATCCTCCAGCGCTTCCTCCTGTTCATGGATGCGCTTCGAGAGGTCGCCGTGCGAGACTCCCTTCGTCTCCGCACCGCCAAGCGGGCAGGCGCCGTATCCGGCATTCTCCACAGCGGCGACAACGGCCGCTTCATCGACATCTCCTTCGATGCTCATCTGATTCGTGAGCAGGCTGACCGTGACATCATCGACGCCCGGGACGGCACGGACAGCCTTTTCCACGCGCGCCTGGCAAGCCGCGCAGCTCATCCCGGTCACCGTATATTTATCCATGGGATCTACCTTTCCTTTCTGTAATGAAAGAGGGTCATTTCATCAATTTCTGCAGGACGGCGGCCAGCTCCTCGAGGCTCTCCTCCCGTCCCTCCTGGACATCCGAAAGGACGCAGTGATGAAGGTGCGCCGACATCAATTCGCGGTTGAAGCTGTTGAGTGCGCTCGTCACGGCCGAAACCTGCAGCATGATATCCGGACAGTAGGCCTCTTCCTCGACCATCCGTTCGATCCCGCGCACCTGCCCCTCAACGCGCTTCAGGCGATTGAGCAGCTTGCGCCGTTCCTCTTCGGAGCGATGCGTTTTACGATCTGTCATGGGAGACCTCCTCTCCGATTAGATATCTCTTACAAGCGCATCTTATACCCCCTGGGGGTATTCGTCAAGTGTTTTTTATTTCACTTTTCTTTTTCGTCCTTTTGTGCTATCAATAATAGTGGAGTAGTTTTTACAATCGATTCCGCATCCCTTATAGCATTCGAATCGCTGCGGAGTATACCGTTCCTACGGCCGGCCCCGCTCCATATAACAGAGGAGGAAATCATGAGTGAGATTCAGCCTAAGCTCGATGCCGCCGGCAATGTCATCGGCGAAATCGAAGCACCCATCGTCCGCGTCGACGACGAGGGCACCCCGATCATTCAGCCGCCGAAGCTCGAACAGGAGATGATGATTCCGATCGTCTCTTCCAAGCTCCGCAACCACATTCTCGAAATGCCGAAGGAGATCCGCAAGGCGAGCGGCATCATTTTCTTCGGTCGCCGCATCAAGAGCCTCGTCTTCACGACGGACCTCGCAATCATCAAGAACTGCGACGCCGATGCCATCTTCGCTGTCTATCCGTTCACGCCGCAGCAGTCCATCAGCGACGCGATTATCAAAGCCGCTTCCGTTCCGGTCTTCACCGGCGTCGGCGGCGGTCTCACGAAGGGCATCCGTACCGTGCAGCTGGCGAAAGATTGCGAAAGCCAGGGCGCGATGGGCGTCGTCCTCAATCATCCGACGAGCAATCTCAATCTCCGCTCCGTCGCACGCGCCATCGACATCCCGGTCATCCTGACCGTGGCCAGCCTCAACACGAATATCGCCGACCGTCTCCGCTACGGCGCGACCATTCTCAATGTCGCCGGCGGCAAGAATACGGTCGATATCGTCCGCATGATCCGCAAGGATTATCCGAACGTCCCGATCATCGCGACGGGCGGTAACAAGCCGGAGACCATCCTCGAGACGATCGAAGCGGGCGCCAATGCCATCACCTACACCCCGCCGTCGATTCAGGAGATGTTCTCCCAGAAGATGGACCTCTACCGCGAGCAATCCGAGACGCAGAAGGCGCGCGGCCTCTCCCGCTTCAAGAAGAAATAGTATACGCGCGGCGAAATCCGTCAAGATATCCAAAGCAAAATGCACCCCGCAGCATCATCTGTCAGGGTGCATTTTTTATATAACCATTATTCTGAAAGAACAGTTTAGTCCTCCGCCTCGAAGAGATCCGCGACATCCTTGAGAAGATCGATGATCGGGAGGTGCTGCGGGCAGATGGCTTCGCATTGGCCGCAGCCGATGCAGTCGCTCGCCTTGCCGAAGGTATGCGTCGCACGTTCGTAATATTCCATCTGCGGCGTCCATGCTTCCTTGTGATCCGCCTTCGCATTGTTATACAGCGAGAAGTAACGCGGAATGGCGATATTCTGCGGGCAGCCGTTCGTGCAGTAGGAGCATCCCGTGCACGGAATGGCGATGTCGCCCTCGATGATCTTCGCGGCCTTCTTCAGGATCTCCTTCTCCTCCTCGGTGAGCGGTGTGAAATCCTGCATATAATCCGTATTGTCCAGGAGCTGCTCCATGCTGCTCATGCCGGAGAGAACCACCTTGACATTCGGAAGGCTCGCTGCGAAGCGAATGGCCCACGAAGCCGGCGAACGATCCGGTGCATAAGCGCGGAACATCTTCTCGACCTCTTCCGGCACCTTGGCCAGCGTGCCGCCCTTGACCGGCTCCATGACGACGACATCCTTGCCGTGGCGCTCTGCCGCTTCATAGCAGAGGCGCGACTGCACGCCGCCGTTATCCCAGTCGAGATAATTGATCTGTAGCTGAACGAATTCCATCTCCGGATGCTCGGTCAGGAACTTGTCGACATGCTCGGCATCCTCGTGGGACGAGAAGCCGATATGGCGAATCAGGCCCTCCTCCTTCTTCTGCTGAAGGAATTCGAAGCAGTGGAGGCGCGTAAACTTCTCATAATTATCTCGTCCCATGTCATGAAGGAGATAATAATCGAAATATCCGGCGCCCGTCTTCTCGAGCTGCGCCTCGAAATAAGCGTCGCGCTCCTCCTCCGTGTTGAAATACGACGAATGCATCTTCGTCGCCAAGGTATACGTCTCGCGCGGATGACGTTCGACGAGGAACTTCTTCGTCGAGATCTCGCTCGTCATCTCATGATACATCCAGGCCGTATCGAAATACGTGAACCCGCGGCGGATGAACTCATCCGCCATCTTCTCGCACGCGGCGAGGTCAATGCTCTTCGGATCGGCCGGATCCGTCTGCGGCAGGCGCATGAGGCCGAAGCCGAGCTTTTTGTTCGAAGTGACTCCCATCTTATCCTCCTTTCGCTCCCCCTTTACTCCTACCGGGGAGCGGTACGTGCTATTCCTCAAGAATCTCCGCGAGCGAGCGCTCCGAAAGTGCCTTGTGCAGGATGCCCTCCACGCGGACGAGCTCCCCGTGGATCTTGCACGGGCAGCCCTCCGTATTATTCGGACAGCAGCTCCCGTCCTTCAGGCACTCGTTCAGCACCGACTGCGGATCTATGATGTGATAGACATCGAGCAGAGTGATCTCCGCGAGCGGCCGCGCCAGGCGGTAACCTCCCGCACTTCCCCTCGTGCTCCGGATGAGCCCCGACTTCTCCAGCTTTCGCGCCACCTTATATCCGATGGCATTCGAAATATGCTCGCATGCCGCGATTCTCGCGATGCTGGTCGGCGTATCTTCACTCAAATTGCGAAGGAGGCGGATGGCATAATCGGTCTCTCTCGTAAAAAACATCTCGGTACCCCTTTATCTCGGTCTTGTTTTTTTAATCATACTATTTCCGTCAAGTAGGGTCAAGAAGCGCCCTCGCAAACGCCTTCCCTCCCGTGCTATACTGAATTATCGAAAACACAGAACAGGAGATAACGCATGCGCAACTCGCATTCCCCTTATGACAAAAGCCGCTTCCCCCTCCGGGACACCTACGACGTCGTCATCATCGGCGCCGGTGCAGCGGGACTCATGGCCGCTTCAAGCCTCCCGCTTGGGAATTTCACGGGCCTCCACGTCGAACACTGCGCCCGTCCCGGCATCAAGCTCTTGATGTCCGGCGGCGGAAGATGCAATATCACGCACGAGGGCTCCGTCAAGGATTTCCCGGCTCATTACGGTCTCGCGGAAAAGGCGGTACGCCGCCTGCTCTACCGTTACTCGAATGACAGCCTCACGGATCGGCTCCGCGAGTTCGGCGTCGAAACCGTGAACGAAGAAGGCCGCATCTTCCCGGCTTCCATGAAAGCCGAAACCGTCCTGAACGCCTTCCTCTCCGCAGCCGAGAATAACGGCTTCGCCTTCACTTACGAGACGGAGCTCCTCGGAATCGAAGAAACTGAAAAGGACTATCTCCTCACGCTCTCCGTCCGGGGAGACCGCCGAACGGTCCGCGCCCGCCGCCTCCTCCTTGCAGGCGGCGGCCTCTCCTACCCGACTTCAGGCTCCGACGGCTCTCTTCACCGCATCCTCGTCCGGGATCTCGACCTCCCGGTGACGGAGCTTCGCCCGTCCCTCTACCCGCTTCCGATCGAGGATTATCCGTATGAGGATCTAGCCGGTCTCTCCCTCGATAATGTCACGGTTTCGCTGTATCCGAAAGAGGGCAAGAGGCTCGGCCGATGCACGGGCCCGCTGCTCTTCACGCATGAGGCGTTCAGCGGCCCGGCGATATTAAATCTTTCGCGTGCTGCCGAGCCGGGTGCGGTGCTGGAGATTCAGTATGTTCCGCTCGAGTCTGCGGCGGTCCGGCGGCGGCTCGCCGGGGCGGCCTCCCGCAATCCGAAGGCCGGGCTCCCGCGGCTCCTCCGCGAGGAGTTCGGCCTGCCGCACCGGCTGGCGCAGGCCCTCGGCCTGCGCGCTTCGGGTTCCCCGAAGCGAGCCGCCGCCCTCCTGACAGCCGACCGCTTCCCTGTCCATGTGCCGCCCGCCCTCGTCCTTTCAGCCCCTTCAGACAGCACAGGCGCCGGCAGCCCAAGCACTGCGGACAGCCCGATCCACCCGGCGACGCTGGCAGCCTTCCGGCGCGCCATGGTCACGGCGGGCGGCGTCGATCGATCAGCCGTCTCCTTCCGCACCATGGAAGCGGTCGCTCACCCGCGCCTCTACCTGGCCGGCGAAATCCTCGATGTCGACGGCGAGACCGGCGGATACAATCTCCAGTTCGCCTGGTCCTCCGCATCCGCTGCCGCGGAGAGCATCCGCGGATCGCTCGGCATCCGGCCGTAGACCGCCGATGCTTCATCCGGCTTCATGCAAGCGGACCCATGCAGGTATACAAAAAGCACCCGCTGCCTCTGATAGTGACCTCCTTACCGGATGTCCGGTAAAGAGGGTCCCTGTCACCTCTCGAGGCAGCGGGTTTTTCATGCACGAAATAGTACTTCGTTCTTCTCAGGGCTCTTCATTGCCCACGAAATACAGCACTAATTCTTCTTCGGGCTTTTCATCGTGAGCGAAATCTTGCCGCGCTCGCGGTCGACCTTGAGCACGCGGACGTTCACGATATCTCCGACTTTGACGACGTCCAGCGGATGCTTGACGAAGCGGTCCGAAAGCTCCGAAATGTGAACGAGTCCGTCCTGATGGACGCCGATGTCCACGAAAGCGCCGAAATCGACGATGTTGCGAACCGTTCCGCGGAGCTCCATGCCCGGCTCAAGATCCTCCATCGAGAGGACGTCGGACCGGAGAATCGGTGCTTCGGCCTCGCTGCGCGGGTCGCGCCCCGGCTTCTCGATCTCCTCGATGATATCACGCAGGGTGAATACGCCGATGCCGATGCGGTCCGCCGTTTCGCGCAGCGTCCGCTCCGGAATTTCCCGGCCCTTCTTGATCTTCGCCCCGTGCAAAAGGCGCTCGCGAATGTCCGCCGTCGCGCCGCTTCGGATATCATCCTCGGTATAACCGAGCAGTTTGAGAAGTTCCCGTGCCGCCGGATAACTCTCCGGGTGGACGGCCGTCGCATCGAGCGCTTCCTTGCCCTCGCGGATGCGGAGGAAGCCGGCGCACTGCTCATAAGCCTTCGGGCCGAGCTTCGCGACCTTAAGGAGCTCCTTTCTCGAACGAAATCGCCCGTGCTCCTCGCGGTATTTCACGATATTCGTCGCCGTCGTCTTGCTGATGCCCGAAATATATTGAAGCAGCGAAGGTGAAGCCGTATTGAGGTCTACGCCGACGCGGTTCACGCAATCCTCGACCACGTGCTCCAGGGCTTCACCGAGCTTTTTTCGGTCCATATCATGCTGATACTGGCCGACGCCGATGGAGCGCGGATCGATTTTGACCAGCTCCGCCAACGGGTCCTGCAGTCGGCGTGCGATAGAAGCCGAGCTGCGCTCTCCGACATCGAGGTCCGGATGCTCCTCCGTGGCGACCTTGCTCGCCGAATAGACGGACGCCCCGGCTTCATTGACGATGACATATTGAAGCTTCTTCTTCGGCTTGCCGTACATGCCGCCCTGATAAGCGCGGATGAAATCGGCAATGACCTGCTCCGATTCACGCGACGCCGTGCCGTTACCGACGGCGATAATGTCGACGCCGTAACGCGTGACGAGCCTTGCGAGGACCTCAAAGGCCTCCTTCGTCTTATTCTGCGGTGCGACCGGATAGATGACCTTCGTCTCCAGGACCTTACCGGTCGGGTCGACCACGGCGAGCTTGCATCCTGTGCGGAAGGCCGGATCCCAGCCGAGGACCGTCTTCCCTTCCATCGGCGGCTGCATCAAGAGCTGCTCCAAATTGCTCTGAAAGACCTTGATGGCCCCGTCCTCGGCGCGCTCCGTGAGCATGCTTCGGATCTCCGTCTCAATGGAAGGCGCCATCAGGCGCTGATACGCGTCGCGGACGGCCTCTTCTGCATATACCTGATTCGGGCCGAGACGGTCCGTATGCAGCGCGCGGCAGAGATATTCCTCCGCCGCTTCCTTCGAGACCTCGAGCTTGACGGAGAGAATTTTCTCCTTCTCTGCGCGGTTGATGGCGAGAATGCGATGACCCGGAAGCTTCGCAGCCGATTCCTCGAAATCGAAATAATTCTCGTAGACCTTCATGCCGTCTTCGGGATTCTTCTTCGCCGCCGTCGTCAGAGTGGTAGTGAGGATGCCGCTCTTCGCTGCCGACTTTCGGAGATGGGATCGCCACTCCGCGCGGTCGGCGACTTCACCGGCGATGATATCCTCGGCCAGCTGAAGCGCCGTCTTCTCATCATCGATCTCCTTCTCCGGATCGACATAACGGACCGCCTCGCGGACGGCATCGCCCTTTCCCGGCATCAGAATATATTCCGCCAAAGGCTCCATGCCTTTCTCTTTCGCGATGACGGCGCGCGTCCGCCGCTTCGGCTTATACGGACGATAGAGGTCCTCCACCTCGACCGCCGTCTCCGCCTTCTCGAGCTTCCTGCGCAGCTCCTCGGTGAGGACCGCCTGCTCTTCCATCGAAGCGCGTACGACCTCCTTGCGCTCCTCGAGCTTACAAAGATAATGCCAGCGCTCCTCCAGTTGTCTCAAGGTCTCGTCGGAAAGGGCACCGTGCGCCTCCTTGCGATAACGCGCGATGAACGGAATGGTATTCCCCTCTTCCATCAAGCGGATGACGGCATCCACCTGCCATGCCTCGAGACCGAGTTCCTTTTGAATTCTTGTCGTAATATTCATCAATATCCTTTGTCTGTTATTCTTTCGGGTAACTAAACTTCCAGGAATCTCGAAAACTTTCTCGCTTCGTTCATTCCCTTTTCGTAGAGAATGCGGAGCTTCTCTCGATCCTTCGTGAGCGTACCCATGCCCATGATGTCGTCCGGCGCCAGGATGAGAACGCGCCCTTCGCGCTCGAGGCGGATGGCATCGCGGAGCTGACTGTTATAGAGCGTCGCGCGGTTCTCCAGGGCCTTCGCCACCGCAGGATAAGAGTGACGAATCACCTTCGCGAAGCGAAGATCCTTCTTTGACTTCCGGAATCCGTGCTTCGGCCGCGTCAGAATGAGGACCACCTTGTCGCATCCCTCCGCGAGCGCCTTTCTCACAGGAATCGGATTGGAAAGACCGCCGTCGAAGCAAGGCCTTCCGTCAACCGCATAAGCGCGGCAGATGACCGGCAGGCACGACGAGGCCTTCATCGCATCATACGAGTCCTTCGACATATCCTTCTTCGTGAAATATACCGGCTTCCCTGTCTCCGCATCCGTCGATCCGATGATGAGATCCACCGGATTCGCCGTAAAGGCCTCATAATCAAACGGATTCTCCCCGTCGCTGTTCGAGAGCGTGCTGTAAATATAATCGAGATCGACATAATTCTTCTTCGTCAGGAGATTATAAACGCTCGAATACTCCTTGCGGAAGAAATAATCCGTATAAAAGACGTAATTGCGGCCTCGCTGCCCCGAGAGGAAGTTCGCGAGATTCGCGCTTCCCGCCGAGATACCGAGGCAATAATCGAACGTGATGCCGTGATCGAGACAGTAATCAAAAACGCCCGCCCCGAAAATATCACGCGATCCTCCTCCGACATCGATAACGCCTACCTTCATTCCTTTCCCTCCTCCGATGCGCCAAGGATGAAGACAACCTCATCGTTGACATTGTATCCGCGGAAATAGACTTCCTGATCCGCCTGATAGCCGAATCCCTGCTTCGGCGGATCGAGCAGCGTGCCATAGAACGTATCCTTGTCGAAATTCGTGACACGGACCCAGACGACCTCCGGGAGGAAGCCCTCCTTCAGCGCCTTGACGCTGACAAAATCCGGGAACTCCAGGTTGCGCGCCGAATCCAGCATCTCGAGCTCGCGGAGCATGCGCATCTTCTTGTCGCCCGACTCGAAATGAACGCTCATGAGCTCCGGCACATCTTCATATCCCGTGAAATCGATGCCGTATTCCGAAGCGAGTTCATATTCATAATCTCGTACGTCGCGGAAACGGACGCGCGCATACTTCTCCTCCGTGCGCGGTCCGACTTCAAGCCCATCCTGCGTCTTCTTCGCGGACGCGAGCAGCAGGAAGCTCGTGCCGAGACGGTCCTCGGCAAAGCAGTAAGCGAGAACGCCCGTAGCACCCGGGATGATTTCCAGCGTATCCGCAAGTCCCTCCAGCGCCTCCTCGCAATCAATATAAATCAGCCGATGATACACATCGCGAAACATCGCTTCATCGATATACATAAAATCTCCTTTCCGTACCTTTTGGGCTTAGATTCTCACAAAATGTTCACACGAGGCCTTTCCTTCATGCTATACTGAGTATACCAGTTGTGTGCAACCAATTAAACGCACATCATGAAGGAGGAACAACATGGCAGTAATTGAATTAACGAATGAAAACTTTGAACAAGAAGTTCTCCATAGCGACAAGCCGGTCCTCGTCGATTTCTGGGCGTCCTGGTGCGGTCCTTGCCGCATGCTCTCCCCGATTGTCGATGAAGTCGCCGAAGAGCGCTCCGACGTCAAGGTCGGCAAGATCAATGTCGATGAGCAGCCGGAGCTCGCCAGAAAGTACGGCGTCATGAGCATTCCGACGGTCATCGTCTTCCGTGACGGCGACGAATATCGCAAGTCGGTCGGTGCTGTTCCGAAGGCTCAGCTCCTCGACCTTCTCGATTGATCCGAACCATCGCTTATAAACTGCCGCAGGCTGTTGCCTGCGGCTTTTTCATGATCCTTCATTATCAAAGGGACAGACGGCCCGCCTCTCTTCTCCGGAGCCGCCTCGCTTCATCAGATCCGCATCTTACCAGGTCGTCGCAATATCGAGCTGGTTCGGATTCGAGGCTGCGAAGCCGCCGGTATCGCAGACGATGGCCAGTCCCACGCTGCTCTTCACGATGGAGCCGCGCGGATGAACGCTCAAATTGGCTGCGCACATGACATAATTGCCGTACATCTTAACCCCGTCGCTCCGGACCCAATAACCGCCCGGCGTGCCTCGAGACTGCATCATGCTCACGATGACGGACATGTTGAGGTTGTAATAGGTCTCGCGGCCGTTCGGTCCCGTGACTGCGCCGGCACTTCGGCTCAGCCGTTGGCCGCCCCATGAATATGCACTCGACACGATCTGGTATGTATCCGTTCCCGAAACGTTACCGTTATGCTCCGGTGCGATGAACTCCAGGTTCGCCGCGCGTTTGATGAGGCGATTCCGGAGATAGGTGCGAAAAGCGTCCCTTGCGCTGTCATAAACCTGTTCGGCGACATCATGGACGCGCCCCGGGAGCGTTTCGAGGAATTCAACGGCGATCTGCGCCGAAATGAATCGCTGACGTTCCTGGAATTCCTTCGTATGAATCGTCGACACGATGATGCCGCAAGTTCCGGCAACCAGGAGCATTTCGCAGACGATGGCGATGCAGAGTGCCTTCTTCGTTTTGAAACGATGGAATTTCTTGAGCCGTTCGCGAAGAGGAACCTTCGGCTTCTTCTCTTTCGCCTTCTCAGACTTCCCAAAATCCTCGGTTTTCTCGGATTTCTCCGTCTCCTCGGACTTCTCGGATGTTTCTGCTTCCTCGGATTTCTCTTCTACTTCCGACTTTTGCTCTTCTTCCGACTTCTCCGCAGCTACGGCTTCTTCGGACTCTTCCGGCTTCTTCGCAGCTTTGGCTTCTTCGGACTCTTCCGGCTTCTCCGCAGCTTTGGCCTTTTCGGATTTCTCTGCCTTCAGCTTCGCTTCGGACTCCTCGAGCTCTTCCTCCGCCGTCTCAAGACCCAGCTCCTCCGCAGAACCCGTGAAGAGAACTTCTCCGTCTTCTTCGAGTTCTCGGCGAGTGATGCCCTTAGCAATGACCCTTGCAACGAGATGCATGAGGTCATGCTCCTTCTCGGAGAGATCCTGCGCCTGTTCCGATGCTTCTTCCGTCTCATCAGCATTGGCGGCTTCTGCTGTCTCCTCAGCCGGCGCTTCATCATCTTCAATGATTTCGTCGATTTCCTCAATCGGCGCTTCATCATCTTCAATGATTTCGTCGATTCCCTCCGTCAGCGCTTCATCCGGTTCTATCGAGAGATCGTCCGAAAGATCCTCATCCGGCTCATCCAATATCGCCTGAATGGTATCCATAAGATCCTTCTCTTCATTCATTTGCTCGTTATCCTTCAATTTCCGACTCAAAATAACTCCTTAATGATTCAGTATCCCATCATATGAGCAAAACAATGCTGCAACAATATTTTATTTTACACTAAGGAAGGCGTATTCTCAAGAAAATCGCTCCATAATCACGATCTATGCGCCCTATTCTACTATCATCATGTGACCGGCAAAAGAAAAAGGAGTGCGAATGCACTCCTTCTTTCGTATAAAAAGAAAAAACCGGCGACGTCCTAATTTCCCAGGCAGCTTCCCGCCAAGTATCTTCAGCGCTAGAGAGCTTAACTTCTGTGTTCGGGATGGATACAGGTGGATCCTCTCTGCTATTGTCACCGGATTTCCTTATGTCAGTAGGCTCGCTTTCGCTGAACCCCTTCTTCTGAGGGCACACCCTCAACATTGAATAACTCACCTCGTGCTCCTAAACCATTTGGTCAAGTGTTCG
>CASEEM010000017.1 GCA_949286985.1 uncultured Eubacteriales bacterium | reverse complement strand
CTCGCGCTCATCGATATGAAAAGAAAGCCGAAGAAGAATGCGGAGAACGTAGCGGAATAAGATGTAGGTCCGTTTGTCACGCAATAAAAAGCACCCTCCTCCCCGGACAGCACCCGTGATATCGAGTGCCTGCCCGAGAGGAGGGTTTTTCTCTGCCCTACTAATCTTTTTCTAAATAAAATCCCCACACACCGTTGGAGAACTCCCCGGCGGCAAAGCGGTGGATTTCCCCGTCAATCTCCACCTCATAGACATGAAACACTTTTTCCGTGCCGTGATGTGGATCGATGACCGCCGCCGGTTCTCGGCAGTCGCGCCAGCGGTACTTAAAGATATTTACGCCAAACAACTCACACAGCCCATCCAAACCGGATGTTTCAAATTTCCATGTCATTTCTTGTCCCTCACACTCCTGTTCGCTGCCGGCCGTCCGGCCGTTCCTGCACGGCGTCGATTCTCCGACCTTCGCGCACCCGTTTCATATTGAATTATTCGTTGCAATTAGATAGTAAAATCAAGGCCCTATTAAATTTTTCTATAAATCAATTTGCACCGCCTGCGGCTTGGCAATCTCCACAATCAGATTCCCTTCAATGCGGAGCTCCCATCCCTCTTTGCAATCCACATGGATGCAGTCCGGCGTTCCGAAGTCCCCGTCATCGACAAATTCACTGTACTCCACGAAGCCGGACGAATCGTCCGGTTCCGAGTAGATCTCGAGACTGCCGTCGCCCCATACATGGTGAAAATCATAAATGCCGGGCGGAATGTCTTTGCCGATGCGATACGTGCCGTTCGGAAGCTGGTTCTTCTGAAGAGCCGGAGCTTTGTCGGTCCGCTTCGCTTTCGGTTCGTCGTCGGCAGGTTCCTCGTCCGCTGGAGGCTCCTCGTCTGCGTGGACCTTTAAATCGATTTCGATCTTTTGCGGCTCGGCAATCTCGACGACCAGATTCCCGTCGACGCGGAGCAACCATCCGTCTTTGCAGTTTACATGAAGACAATCCTTCTTGAAACCACTGAATTCATTGTCATCGATGAATTCTTGAAATTCCAACCACCCCGGAGGGTCGTCGGGCTCCGAATAGAGCACGAGGCTGCCGCTGCCCCATACGTGATGAAAGTCGTAGATGCCGGGCGGGATGTCTTTGCCGATGAGATACTCGCCCTGCGGGAGCTGATTTTTCTGAAGAATCGGAGCCTTTTTACGCTCCGTTATCTCTTCCTTCGCCGTCGCATCCGCTTCGTAAGCCTTTTGCAGCAGGCGTGCGCAGCCTCCCGTGCCGGATTCCGCACGCACGATTTCCTGTCTTCCGTCCTTATAGGTGATGCTAAAGACATAAGTCACCCCTGCAGGTTCCATATCGCCTTCTGTCACCATCCAGTTCGGACCGCCGCTGCCGAAGATGAATCCGCCCTTCGTCGAACCGCGCCGCCAATTCTGAATCGTTTCAAGTACAATGACGTGGTCGATGTTGTCAAAGTCGACGGTGACGCTGTTATCATCAGACAGCCATTCTAAGAATTTATTGAACATCGGATCCCTCCTTCATTTGCAGAATTCTCCGTTTCCATTCATTTCCTCGTTTCTCTGCTTATATCTATTCTTTCGACGCCGCATACTTGCCGTAACCGAGGCGATTGCGATCCTTGATCAGGAAGATGAAGGTGAGCAAGGCGCTGAGTGCATTGGCGACCGGACCGCTGGCCCAGACGCCGTCGATGCCGAAGGACACTGCGAGCAGGAGAAGCGCCGGGAGCTGGAAGCCGACCATCCTCATGACGGCGAGGACGGCCGAGGTGATGCCGCAGCCGAGCGCCGTGTAGAAGCCGGAGCCAAAGAAGGCATAGTTGACGAAGAGGAACTGGAGGCAGATGATGCGCATCGCATGGACGGTGAAGTCGAGGAGCTCTGCGTCGTAGCCGACGAAGATGGACGCGAGCAGCGGTGCCATGACCCAGGAGAGAACAGTGATCGAGACGCCCGCGACGGTCAGGAAGCGCATGGCCTTGCTGTACAAATTATGAAGTTCGCGATAATTCTTCGCTCCGAAATGAAAGGAATAAAGCGGCGCACTTCCGACCATAAATCCCATGATGACAGCGGAGAAGATGAAATTCGCATACATGTGAACGCCGTATGCGACGACGCCGTCTTCCCCGGCGAAGCGAAGGAGCTGCAGATTGTAGACCATCATGACGAGCGGACCGGCAATGTTGGAGAAGAACTCCGAGATGCCGTTGCCGCAGGCATTCAGGACGAGGCCTGTATTCCAAGCCGTCTTCGTGAAATGAAGCAGGCTGTTGTTCTTTGCGAAGAAATAGAAGACCGGAACGCTGCCGCCGATGATTTCGCTCATCGCCGTCGCCGCAGCGGCTCCCGCAACGCCCCAATCAAAAATCGCAATGAGCACATAATCCATGACCATGTTCGTCACGCCGGCCGTAATCGTGATGCCGAGGCCGAGGCGCGGCTTCTCCGCCGTGACGAGGAAGCTCTGAAACGAGGTCTGGAGCATATAGAACGGCATGGAGATCATGGAGATGCGAGCATATACTACGGCGAGATCGGCGAGCTCCCCTTCGCCGCCGAGGAGCCGAACAATTTGCGGCATGTAGATATATCCCAAAATGCTGAGGATCGTACCGGCGATGAAGAGCACGAGGATGAGAAGTGTGAATGTGCGCTTGGCCTCTTCGTTCTTCCCTTCGCCGAGCTGCTGCCCCACGAGCGCGCTGCCTCCCGTACCGATCATGAATCCGACCGAGGAGAGGACATACATGACCGGCATGACGAGATTGACGGCGCCGAAGGCCGTCTCCCCGACGAAATTGGACACAAAAAGTCCGTCTACGATGCCGTAGATGGAAGTGAAGATCATCATGACGATGGACGGCAGGACGAAACGCCCCAGCCTTCGGTACGTGAAATGATCGGACAACTGAATCCTCTTGTGTTCTTTACTCATACGATCTAACAGCCTTTCTCTGTTAATTCCTTTTCATCCTGCTTTTTCCGGCGATTCTCGCCTTCTATGTTGCTTATCTTACCATAAAAAAAGTCGGAACAAACAGATTGTTCCGACTTTACTTCGATAGTAATCAAATCACGAGCTGCCAACCAATTCACGCAAGCGCCGAACTCCACAGTGGTTGTCAAGACAAAAGGCTTGCCGTCTGTGCATACAGACAGCAAGCCCTTTGAATTGCTAAACGATTTCTCTGCTTTTAGCGAAGACCCTTCGCGCGGTCCGATCTTCTCTGGAAGAACTTGACGATTTCGACCAGCGGGATGATCAGGAAGCCGATGCCGATGGCAATCAGGTACTCCGTCAGCGTGACGCCCGTGAACTGGAACGCCTTAGCAAGGATCGGTACCTCGCAGACGATGGTCGTCGCGACGAGCGAAGCCAGTGCCGCACCGAAGAGGTACTTGTTCTGCGTCGGCAGCGAGAAGATGCTCTCCTTCTGCGAGCGCATGTTGAAGCTGTGGAAAATCTCCGCCATCGACATGGTCAGGAAGGCCATGGTCGTGCCGTCCGCACTGTTCGTGATCTCCCAAACGCCGGACTCGAAGTAGTGGCCGACGAAGTAAGAGACGAGAACGAGGATCGTGACGAAGAAGCCCTGGTAAGCGACATTGAAGCCCATGCCTCCGGCGAAGATGCCGTCCGACGACTTGCGCGGCGGTCTCTTCATGATATTCGGCTCACCCTTCTCCATGCCGAGGGCAAGAGCCGGGAAGCAGTCCGTGATGAGGTTGATCCAGAGGAGGTGAACCGGTTTCAGGATGACGAATCCGGCGAGAGTCGCAAAGAAGATGGCGAGAACCTCACTCATGTTGGAAGCGAGGAGGAACTGTACCGCCTTGCGGATATTGGCATAGATGCGACGGCCTTCCTCGACGGCATTGACGATGGTCGCGAAGTTGTCGTCCGTCAGAACCATGTCGGCGACGTTCTTCGTAACGTCGGTACCCGTGATACCCATGCCGACTCCGATGTCTGCCGTCTTGATGGACGGCGCGTCATTGACGCCGTCGCCCGTCATCGCGGTGACATAGCCGAGCCCCTGGAGCGTCTTGACAATGCGCGTCTTGTGCTCCGGCTGAACACGTGCATAGACCGCGATGTTCTCGACCTCTCTGCGGAAATCCTCATCCGAAATCTCGGAGAGCTCCGAACCCGTGATGGCACGCTTATCCTCCGTGAGGATGCCGAGTTCACGAGCGATCGCCGAAGCCGTATTGATGTGGTCACCCGTAATCATGATAGGGCGGATGCCTGCCTCGCGGCATTCCTTGATAGCATCCTTGACCTCCGGACGGACCGGGTCGATCATGCCGGCGAGACCGATGAAGATGAGCTGCTGCTCGAGGACATCTGCCTCATAACTCGGCTCTTCCGCGTGGAAGCGAACTGCACCCGCAAGGACGCGGAGCGCGTCGTTCGCCATCAGGCGGCCGGATTCCTCGACCGCTTCGATATGCTTCTCGGTCATCGGAACGATCGTGTCGCCGTCAAGATAATGCGTGCAGCGCGAGAGGAGCACGTCCGGTGCACCCTTCGTATATTGTACGAAGTTCGCATCGCCGGCAAGCTTCTGTACGTCCTCCGGCATCGACGAGACCGGAACGACGACGGACATAAGCTTACGTCCCGAATCGAACGGAGCTTCTCCGGAGCGCGTGACGCCCTTGAGCTCACTGCGCTTATCGGCGCCGTTCTTCGCAGCCCAGACGACGAGCGCATTCTCCGTCGGCTCACCGACGGCTTCGCCCTCTTCATTGAGGACGGCATCGTTGCAGAGCGCCATCGCATAAGCGAGCTCTGCCTTATTCTCACAGACATCGCGGACGACCGTCATGCGGTTCTGCGTCAGCGTGCCCGTCTTATCGGAACAGATGATCTCCGCACAGCCGAGCGTCTCGACCGCCGTCAGCTTACGGATGATGGCATGGCGGCGCGACATGCTCGTAACACCGATCGAAAGAACGATGGTGACGACAGCGGCAAGGCCCTCCGGAATCGCCGCAACAGCGAGCGAGACGGCAATCATGAAGGCGTTGACGGTGACATCCAGCGTGAACTGTCCCTCGCGGAACATCTGAACGCCGAAGATGACAATACAGATGACGATGACGAGCTTCGTCAGGATGGCGGAAAGGCCGCGCATCTGACGCTGAAGCGGCGTCTCGCTGTTCTCAACCTGCGCGAGGGCATCGGCGATCTTGCCCATCTCCGTGTCCATACCGGTACCCGTGATGACGGCAAGTCCGCGTCCGAAGACGACCGTGCTGCCCATGTAAATCATATTGCGGCGGTCGCCGAGCGGGACCTCCTTCTCCGTCTCCAGTCCGAGGACCTTCGTGATCTTCTCGACCGGAACCGACTCTCCCGTGAGTGCAGCCTCTTCGATCTTGAGACCGGCGCTCTCGAGAAGTCTTCCGTCGGCCGGGACAGCGTCGCCGGCTTCGAGGAAGACGATATCTCCCGGGACCAGCTCTTCGCTCTTCACGATGACCTTCTTGCCGTCACGAAGAACCGCGCTGGTCGCAGCAGCCATCTCGTTCAGCGCTTCGATGGCCTTCTCTGCCTTGCTCTCCTGATAAACACCGAGAACCGCATTGATGATAACGACTGCGAGAATGATGATGACGTCCGCAAAGCTCTCCCCGTGTGCCACGGCGAGGACGGCGCTGACAAAGGCCGCCGCCAGAAGGACGAGGATCATCGGGTCAATCAGCTGCTCCAAGAAGCGGCGGAAGAGACTCTTCCCCGGAGGCGCATCGAGCTTATTGCGTCCGTGCTCCCCGAGACGTCTCGCCGCTTCCTCGCTCGAGAGACCCTCTTCCGAAGTGTTCATCGAAGCCAGAACTTCTGCGGATTCCTTCTTGTAATACTGTTCCATTCTGTTCTCCTTTACATGCCTGTCCATGCCCGGGAATATAAAAAGACCCCCAGCGACGGATGTCGCTGCGAGTCTTGCAATTTAAAGCAAACCGGGACCGGGCCGAGATGTCGACTTGCTGCGCCGAAGCGCCTGCTACTCCCTCACAAGCATGATGATTTATTCAACGGGGAATATGATAGCACATTTCCCGGCTCGAGAGTGTGAAATTTATGAAAAAATACATCTTTCCGTACGCTTCCTAGCCCCTTCTCTCCGCGCGGCGCCGGCTCCGGAAGAATTTCCCGATTGCATCCTCCGAGACCTCGGACTTCTTCTCGCGCGTCATGAGCATGCCGACCGCCTCCGCCGGGTCCAGACCCTCGTTCACGATGCGCGAGAGCATCTCCGTAATCGGCAGCTCCACGCCGAGCTTCCTTCCCATCTCGATCGCCGCCGGGAGCGCATTCAGGCCTTCGACGACCTGACCGACCTCCTTCGTCGCCTCCTCGACCGTATAACCTCTTCCGATCAACTGACCGCAGCGGTTATTCCGGCTGTGCTGCGACGTCGCCGTGACCACGAGGTCGCCGATGCCGGCAAGACCGTAAAAGGTCTGCTCCATGCATCCCGCCGCCAGACCGAGACGCGTCATCTCCGCCATGCCGCGCGTGATAAGCGCCGCCCTCGCATTGTCGCCGCAGCCGATGCCTGTCGCAATGCCGCACGCCAGCGAAATGACATTCTTCAGCGCACCGCAGAGCTCCACGCCGCGTACATCCGCATTCGTATAAACGCGCATGCACGTATTCATGAAGACATCCTGCACCTCTTCCGCAGCAGCCATATCCGTCGATGCCGACACGATCGTCGTCGGGAGATCCTTCGCGACCTCTTCCGCATGCGTCGGACCCGAAAGCGCTACCACGCGCACATGATCATGCTTCCCGTCCTTCTTGAGCTCATCCTCGATGACCTCGGACATCGTGAGCATCGTCCCCTTCTCGAGACCCTTCGCCACATCAGCGATAATCTGCCCATCCGGAATGTACGGACGCGCCTTCGCCATCGTCTCGCGCACATAGACCGAAGCCACCGCCGAGAGGATCATATCCGCCCCCTCGCAGGCCTCCGCAATCTCGCGCGTGAACCGAATCTCCTCCGGGATCACCATCCCCTCCAGGTTGCGGTGCCGCCGCGTCTCCTTGCACTGCTTATAATCGCGATCCGTCGCCGACCAGACGACGATCTCATATCCGTTCAAATACAGCATCCGCGCAAGCGACATACCCATCGTCCCCGCGCCGAATACACCGATCTTCTTCAATCCTGCATCCTCCCCATCGTTTTTTCTCATAAAAAACCTGCGCCGCAAAGTGCGTCGCAGGTGCTTCCTATGAACTTAACGGTTCTTACGGACCGGAGATTCCGCCAGACCGCCCGAAATCACCGGGATATTATCCTTGCGGCGAATCTTCAGCGTCGTCGTCCGGACGAAGTCCTCTTCACGTACATAAACCTCGCGGATACGCTTGAACGGCGGCATCTGCATATTGAATTCCGTGACGAGCTTCTTATAGTAAGCGATCTTCTCCTCCTCGGAAAGATCGCCCTCCTTCTCGCGGAGGTTCTCCGCCGCCGGGAGAATCTGAACGGCGACCGTATCCTGCTTCGCGCCGGAGCCGAAGACCATCGATTCCGCAATCATCGGATGGCAGTTCAGGAGATCCTCGATCTCCTCCGGATAGACATTCTCGCCCGTGCTGTTGACGATGACATTCTTGCTGCGGCCGGTGAGATACAGCCAGCCGTCCTCATCGAAGTAACCGAGGTCGCCCGTGTGGAGCCACCCCTCACTATCGATGCTCTTCGCCGTCTCCTCCGGCATGTTGTAATAACCGAGCATGACATTCGGGCCGCGGAAAAGGATCTCGCCGATGCCGTTCTCATCCGGCTGCTCGATCTTGATAGCACCGGAGTCGACAACGAAGCCGACCGAACCTGCCTTCTTATAACGCTCCTTCTTCGCCGATCCCGGCGTACCCGTGATGAGCGGCGTGCACTCCGTCATACCGTAGCCCTGAAGGACCTCGATACCGAAGTCCTCGAAGTCGCGAACGATTTCCGGCTGAAGCGCTGCGGCACCCGTGATGACCAGGCGCAGCTTTCCGCCGAGCTCCGTGATGATCTGCTTGAAGATCGTACGGCTGACATTGATGCCGATCGTCTTGACCGCGCGGCTCGCCTTGACGGCGCGGCGGAAGGTCTTCTCTCTTCCGGCCTTCTGAATCGTCTTCATGATGCGGTCATGAATCATTTCGAGGATGCGCGGAACGCCGATGATGACGGTATTCTGTGCCTCCTTCATATTCTTGACGATATATTTCATGCCCTCGCTGAAGGCCGTGCTCGCACCGCGGTAGAGGACGAGGAGCATGCCGAGCGTGCATTCATACGTATGGTGAATCGGCAGGATCGACAGCGTCTTATCCGTGACATGGATATTCGCGACGCGGCATACGTCCATGATATTCGAAGTGATATTGTAATGGCTGAGCATGACGCCCTTCGGATTGCCCGTCGTACCCGAAGTGAAGAGGATGACGGTCATGGCATTCGGATCGATCTCGATATCAGCAAAGGTCAAATCGCCCTCGGCGAGGAGCTTCTCTCCTTCGGCGAGAACAGCGCGCCACGTCGTGACGGTGCGTCCCTCCGCCTCATACGGTGAGAGATCCTCGAGTCCCGATACCGGCTCCTCCTCCGCGCTGACGCGGTCGCCGTAGAACTCCGTCAGAATGAGGGAATGAATTCCCTCGACGCCCTCGAGCTTATGCGCGCACTCCGACGAGCAGACGAGCGTATCGCACTCGGCGGTACGGAGAAGATTCTCGATCTCCGGTCCCGTGAGCTCCTTATCGAGAGGCACGACGATCATCCCGCTGTTGACGACAGCGAGATAAGAAGCGATCCATTCATAGCTTCCTTCACCCATGACTGCGATGCGGCGTCTCTCTTCACCCTGTTCCTTCAGGAAGGCCGTGCCGAGAGCGGCGACATCGCGCGCGAGAAGCTCATAGGAAATCGGCAGATATTCGCCGCCGCGCTCCTTCTTGACCCAGAAAGCCGGTCTTTCGCCGTAAGCCTCCACGCTTCCGTCGAGGAGGTCTCGAATGGTCGTCATCGGGCGAATATCCCGGTACCAATAACGAGCGCCGTCCTTGCCGACCATTACGCCTTCGGCAGGATTGCTTGCGAGCTCCTCCATCTTCGTTATATTCTCATTCATAATTCTTCTCCCTATGCCGCAGCAGGCGCGGCAAATCGCGTAATTATTGATTTTAATCATTTTACACCTTTATCACGATAATATCCAACTTTTAGTACAAAAGCACGCGGAAAAACACGGAGAGCGTACAGATTGCAGCGCTCTCCGTGTGCTCCTTGCATTTTTATCTCATGGGAGTATAATGATTTTGTTCAATTAAATAAACGGGGAGCTTGCACCGGCAGGCTGAGAGTAAGCAGACGCTTTGACCCATAACCTGATTTGGATAATGCCAACGTAGGGAGGAATTGTATGAGACACGCGTTTGCTTCGGCAAACGCGTTTTTGCGTGCGTCCCCGTGTGACGCGGCTACGCCGCGAGAAAGGCAGGATCATGCTGAAGGATCGTTTCGATGCGCTCCGCGAGAAGAGCGCGCTTGTCCACAACATCACCAATTATGTCACCGTCAACGATGTCGCCAACATCGAGCTCGCCTGCGGCGGGAGCCCTATCATGGCCGACGATATCGACGATGCGCCGGAGATCACGGCCATCTGCGGCGGTCTCAACATCAATATCGGCACGCTGAACAAGAATACCATTCCGTCCATGTTTGCGGCGGGACGCAAAGCGGCGGAGCTCGGTCATCCGATTCTGCTCGATCCGGTCGGCGCCGGCGCGAGCACGATCCGCACAGAGACGGCTGTCAAGCTCATGGAGGAGCTTCCTCTCACCGTCATCCGCGGCAACAGCTCGGAGATTAAGACGCTGGCGCTCGGCTCCGGCACGACGAAGGGCGTCGATGCCGACATCGCCGATGCCGTCACGGAGGAGAACCTCGAGGAGCAGATCGGCTTCGCCAAGGATTTCGCGGCCAAGGCCGGCTGCCTCGTCGCCATCACGGGAGCCATCGACCTCGTCGCCGACAGCGAGACCTGCTACGTCATCCGTAACGGCCGCCCGGAGATGGGCCGCATCACGGGTACGGGCTGCCAGCTCTCCGGCATGATGACGGCCTTCATCGTCGCCAACCCGGAGAACAAGCTCGAGGCTGCAGCCGCGGCTGTCGCTGCCATGGGTCTCGCCGGAGAGATCGGCTGGTCCCGCATGGAGGAGGGCGATGGCAATTCCACATACAGAAATCGCATCATCGATGCCATCTTCAATATGGACGGCGAGACGCTTGAGAAGGGAGCGAAGTATGAAATTCGATAATTTGAACGACACGCTGCTCCTCTACGCTGTCACGGATCGTCACTGGCTCGGCGAGGAGACGCTGGCCGATCAAGTGCGCAAGGCGCTCGACGGCGGAGCGACCTTCCTCCAGCTTCGCGAGAAGAACCTGGACCGGGAACACTTCCTCGAGGAGGCGAAGGAGCTTCAATCGATTGCGCGTGAATATCACGTGCCTTTCGTCATCAATGACAATGTCGAGGTCGCGCTGGCGATGGATGCCGACGGCGTCCACGTCGGTCAGGACGATATGGCCTCTGATGAGGTTCGCCGCCTGATCGGACCGGACAAGATCCTCGGCGTCTCGGCCGGCAATGTCGAAGAGGCCAAGCTGGCCGAAGCGAACGGCGCCGATTATCTGGGTGTCGGCACCATCTTCCCGACCTCGTCGAAGGATGATGCGAAGCCGGTCACGATGGAGATGCTTCGCGAGATCTGCGAGTCGGTCTCCATCCCGGTCATCGCCATCGGCGGCATCACCAAGGACAACCTCGCTGAGATGAAGGGCACCGGCATCGTCGGCATCGCTGTCATCAGCGCCATCTTCGGCGCCGAGGATATCGAAGCAGCGACGCGCGAGCTTCATGAACGAACAAGTGAGATGGTTCAGGCGTAGCGTCGCTTTTTGCATAAGCATGAAGCATAAAGCACGCAGCGCTTTCTCCATACAACGTTACTTCCAAGCGGCGGGTCGGGGGCACCACTTCCCGTCGCTCTACAAAACGAAATGAGGTGAATTTCATGAAGAAACACACAGCATTGACGATCGCCGGCAGCGATTCCGGCGGAGGCGCCGGCATTCAAGCGGACATCAAGACGATGACGGTCAACGGGGTCTTTGCGACCAGCGCTGTCACGTCGCTCACCGCTCAGAATACGACCGGCGTTACGGCTATTCTCGATGCAACGCCGGAATTCCTTGCGGCGGAGCTGGATGCCGTTTTCTCCGATATCTATCCGGACGCTGTCAAGATCGGCATGGTCTCGCAGAGCGCGCTGATCGAGGTCATCGCGGACAAATTAGTCGAATATCAGGCGAAGCACATCGTTGTCGATCCGGTCATGGTCGCGACGAGCGGCTCCAAGCTGATCTCCGACGATGCCATCGCGACGCTGACGAGCCGCCTCCTGCCGCTGGCCGAGCTCATCACGCCGAACCTCCCGGAGACGGAAGTCCTCGTCGGACACGAGGTCAAGACCATCGAAGAGATGGAGGCCGCAGCCAAGGAGATCTATGACAAGTACGGCTGCACGGTCCTCGTCAAGGGCGGCCACGCGCACAACGATGCCAGCGATTATCTCTATGACGGCAAGACGGGACAGTGGTTCCACGGCGAGCGGATTAACAATCCGAACACGCACGGCACGGGATGCACGCTCTCGAGCGCCATCGCATCGAATCTTGCCAAGGGCCGCTCGCTCGCTGAATCCGTCGCCGCCGCGAAGCGCTTCCTCGAGGGCGCCCTCCGCGCAGACCTTGATCTCGGCGCCGGTGCGGGCCCGATGGACCACGCCTTTGCTGTCGAGGGTGAATATTAATACCCTCGGCTGAATCATCAGATATCAGGAGAATTAAATAATATGGAACAACATAAGACTTCCGTTTTTGAGAACGGACTCATCTGGTTCGGGGCCGGCGTCTCCATCGCGGAGATCCTCTCCGGAACCTATTTTGCAACGCTCGGATTCTCGAAGGGCCTGCTCGCCATCCTCGTCGGTCACGTCATCGGCTGTGCGATGTTCTTCCTCGCCGGTCTGATCGGCGGCCTCACGAGAAAGAGCTCGATGGAGACGACGAAGCGCAGCTTCGGCTACCGCGGCGGCCTCTTCTTCGCCTTCCTGAACGCGCTTCAGCTCGTCGCCTGGACGGCCATCATGATCTACGACGGCGCCCTCTCGGCCTCTTCCGTCTTCGACATCGGCCACTGGTTCTGGTGCGTTGCCATCGGCCTCCTCGTCATCATCTGGATCGCCGTCGGCGTCACCAACCTCGCCAAGCTCAACACCGTCACCATGGCGCTGCTCTTCCTTCTGACCGTCGTCCTCTGCAAGATCATCTTCTCAAGCGGCGACCTCGGAAGCGCCCCGGTCGATGATTCGCTCAGCTTCGGCGCCGCCGTCGAGCTCGCCGTCGCCATGCCGCTCTCCTGGCTCCCGGTCATCAGCGATTATACGCGAGAAGCCGAGAAGCCTGTCGCCGCCACCGCTGCGAGCACCGTCGTCTACGGCCTCGTCTCCTGCTGGATGTATCTCATCGGCATGGGCGGTGCCATCATCATGGGGACGGGCGACATCGCGCTCATCATGGTCCGCGCCGGACTCGGCATCGCAGGCCTTCTCATCATCGTCCTCTCGACCTCGACGACGACCTTCCTCGATGCATACTCCGCCGGCGTCTCGATGGAGTCCATCTCCACGAAATTCCGCGGCCGCACGCTCGGCATCATCGCCACCGTCATCGGCATCGTCGCTGCATGCCTCTTCCCGATGGACGACATCACCGGATTCCTCTATCTGATCGGATCCGTCTTCGCACCGATGATCGCCATCATGATCGCCGACTTCTTCCTCCTCAAGAGAGACCATAGCGGCGAAGCCTTTTCCGCGACGAATCTCATCGTCTGGCTGATCGGCTTCCTCATCTACCGCTACCTCATGACCGTCGATCTCATCCTCGGCAATACGCTTCCGACGATGCTGATCACCATGATCCTGGCCATCCTCGCAGCCAAGCTCACCTCGGGCAAGGAGAAGGACGCTTAGGCGCATCGCCGATTCTTTCATATGCTCGCGAAAAAACAGGCAAGAGGTTCATCCCTCTTGCCTGTTGCTTTTTATCCACTTGATGTCTCTCAGCTTCGTCCGAATTACATACCCAGCTTCCACTTCTCAGCGAGCTCATCATACGTTCCGTCTTCCTTGACGTTCGCGAGACCTTCGTTGATCATGTCGAGGAGCTCCGAGTTGCCCTTCTTGACGGCGATAGCTACGTCAGCCTCACTGTCTTCTGCCATAGCGTAGTTGTCCATGATCTGGTACTTATCTCCCTGGCTTGCGAGAATATCCGTAGCAACCGGGCTGTCGAGGAAGAATGCATCGACGTCGCCGTTAGCGAGCTGCTGGAGAGCCGTCGTATTCTGGTTCAGCTGAACGACCTCAGCAATCTGACCATTCTCCTTCATCTTGGCCGCGAGATCGGCCTGCGTGGTGCCGGACTGAACGGCTACCTTGTATCCGCTGCCTTCCGTGAAGCTGTCCCAACCGGTGATCTCGGTGTTGCCCTTCTTCGTCATGCAGACAACGCCCTGCGTGTAATACGGATCTGAGAAGTCGACCTGCTCGGCACGCTCGTCCGTGACATTCATACCGGCGATGACGATGTCGGAGTTACCCGAATCAAGCGACGGGATGAGTGCATCGAACTCCAGCGACTGGAACTCGACCTCGAAGCCCTGGTCATCGGCGATGGCCTGCATGAGGTCCATATCGAAGCCCGTAAGGTTCCCTTCCTCATCGGTAGTATCGAACGGCGGATACGTCGGCTCCGTCGAAACAACATACGTCTTGTTCTCCGTGTCGCCGCCGCTGCTTCCGCAAGCGGTGAGACCGCCGATCGTCATCAGGCAAAGGAAAAGTGCCGCTGCTTTCTTCCAATTCTTTTTCATCTCTCTAATCCTTTCTTTATTCAGCGAAGTGCTTTTGGTTTGGAATAATTATTACTTTTGATGAATAAATATTACAACAGACTCCCGAACTCGTCAACCCCTAAAATGGATTTTTTTACAAAAAAATGTAAAAACTTTCTTTCGCTCTTGACGCTTTCACCAAAAGACCCTGCGGACGCATCCGCAGGGTCTTTCTCTCTATTCAATATTCTCCGGCAGCCCGCCGCTCTAGAATACGCCGAGCGACTTGAAGATATACAGCCACAGGAACAGCGTGAAACACGAGAGCAGCGTCGAGAAGATGACGATATGGCCCGCCAGCTCGCCGTCGCTCCCCATCGATTCCGCCATCGTATATGACGAGACCGCTGCCGGCGCCGCCAACATGACGAGAAGCGACACGAAATCGACCCCGCGGAACCCGAGAAGCGCCGCAACGCTGAGCCCGATGGCCGGCACGACAAGAAGACGCGCGGCCACGACGAACGCAAGGCTGCGGCGTCGATCCTTGACGCGCTTCAGCTCAAACGAAGCGCCGAGCAGGATGAGCGTGATCGGCGTCGTCGCATCCGACATCGCCGAGAGTACCTGCTGAAGCACTTCCGGCAGCGTGATCCCGAGGAGCTTCACAATAATGCCCGCCGCCGCACCGACGATCAGCGGATTCAGAAGAATCTTCTTCACCATGCTCTTCAGATCCGTCCTGCCGCCGCGATAGGACTCGAGCACAATGACTGCAAGCATGTTGAACATCGGCACGATGACCATAATGAACGCCGCCGTCGTCCCAACATTCCCCTTGCCAAAGATATTCATCGAAATCGGCAGACCCATGAGGACAAGATTACTCCGGAAGATGCCCTGAATCATCGCGCCCTGCGAATTCCTCGACGGCTCGATCCTCCGCACGAGCGGCACGGAGACGAGCACCGTGAGCAGCAAGCAGGTGACGCCATAGATGACGAGCTTCGGATGAAAGGCCGTCCCGAGATCCGCCGTATAGAGATTCTCGAACATGAGCGGCGGGAAGAACAACACGAAAACCAGATGATTGAAGCGATGCACCTCTTCCGCCCGGATCAGCCCGGCGCTCTTCGCACCCGCACCGATGATCAAATAACAAATCAGCGGAAGGATCGCCCGGATACATATGATGAAATTAGAAAGCATTCGTTCTCCTCTCTAATGATTCATTCCTTCGGCGTCCGCCTCGCTTCTCGCACAAAAAGAAGACGCGGCAGACCCGCGTCTTCTATTTTGCACCATTTAGCGCCCCTTTTCAATGCCGCCGCTAGCGAAGCGGGAGGATCAATCGCATGGTCGTCCCCTGACCGACGATGCTGTCCACCTCGATGCGTCCGTTCAGCGTCTCGGCAGCATGCTTGACGATGGAGAGACCGAGACCCGTTCCCGGTGTCTTCAAGCTGTGGCTCTTATCGGCGCGATAGAAGCGCTCGAAGATGCGCGCCCGGTCCTCGTTTGGGATGCCGATACCGGTATCCTCGACTTCGATGCGAACCGTCTCCCCTTCCGTCGCGACGCGGACATCGATGCGGCCGTGATCCTTATTGTATTTAATCGCATTATCGATGATATTGTAGAGCATATCATAGAAGATGGCTCGCGGCGCGCGGATGATCGTATCATCGGAGGAGAGAGACCACTTGATATTCTTCTTGTCCATGAGCGGACGAAGCGTCTTCTCGATCTCCTCAATGCACCCGCGGACCGGAATATTCTCTGCCGGGAGCGTCTCCCCTTCATCCAGTCTCGAAAGGCGGAGCGTATCGTCAATCAACTCGAGAAGCCTCTTGCTGCTGTCCTGGATCTGACCGAGGAAGTGATCGCGGTCCTCTTCCTTCACCAGGCCGGAGCGGAGCAGCTCCGTGCTGCCGATGATGGCCTGGAGCGGGGATTTAAGTTCATGCGAGACATTCGCCGTGAATTCACGGCGAAGCTGCGAGGCGCGCTCCTGATTCGTGATATCGAGAATGAGGAGCGAATATCCCGTCTTCTTCTGCCCGTTCAACACCGGACGGATGCGGTAGTCATAGATCCGGTCCTTGCGCTGTTCGTGATATTCCGCTTCGCCGAGCTCATCGGCGCGCGCCAGCGCTTTCTTGAGCCCGTTCGAGCGATCGACATAAGCCATGCTCTTTCCGACCGGGACTTCTTCGATGCTGTAGAAGCTGCGCGCCGCTCGGTTCATCGAAAGGACATTCTGGAATCGATCGAGGATGATGAGGCCCTCGGAGAGGTTTTCCTCGACACTCTGGAACTCGCTGCGCCGTTCTTCAATCTGCTCGATTCGGAGCTGAATCTCGCGATTCTGCCATTCAATATGACGGAGCATCGGCTCGAGCTCCGGATACGGCGTACCCTCCTCCGGATGGGCCGGATTGAGATTGTTCAGCGGCTCGATGATAACACGCGACAGCTTATACGAAATCGCGCCCGAAAGAAACAGGACCAGAATGAGAATCAGCAAGCTGCCGCCCATATTGTTCAGAGCAAACGCAAAGACGCTCTTATCTTCCAGTCCGACGCGAATGAAATCTCCGTTTGAGAGCTTCTCAGCATAATACGACGTGCGGCGAAGCAGCGTGCTCGAATAACGATCGCTTTCACCCTTTCCGGCCGTTTGCGCCGTGACGATTTCCGGGCGGCTGCCGTGATTATCCAGGTTCTCGGCCGATACTTCGGAGTCATAGAGGACATCTCCGTTCGCCGCAATATAAGTCGTGCGAATCGGCATCGCATCCGAGCGCTCGTCGAATTCCTCCAGCAAACGGACGCAGTTTTGACGCTGCGCAGCGAGCTCGGATTGTTCATCCACGGAATCTTCCATCAAGACCGCCATCGTCTCTCCGACCTGACGGAGATTATTTGAATGTACTCTCTCCATATATAAATACGAAGAGAGCGTAAATACGATGACTGACAGAAACGCAGTGAGGAGCGCGACACCGAAATTCGCATGAAAGATTTTTTTCATCATATCTTCTTACCTTGTTCCCGTTTGGATCCGTCTATACTTCCAATTTGTATCCGACATGGATGACGGTCTTGATCAGCGCACCCTCCTTGCCGAGCTTCTTGCGAAGCGTCTTGATGTGCACGTCGATCGTGCGGGTCTCGCCGAAATAATCTTCTCCCCATACCCTTTGAAGCAGACGTTCTCTCGTGACGGCAATACCGATATTTCGCATCAGAAAGGCGAGGAGCTCGAACTCCTTATACGTGAGCTCGACCGGCTCTCCGTCCACCGTCACCGTCCGCTGTGCCGTGCGAAGCACGATGCCGCCGGCGGTCAGCACTTCCTCTTCGGATTCCCCGCTTCGGACCGGCTGCTGTGCGCGGCGAAGGACCGACTTGACGCGCGCAACCATCTCCATCACGCCGAACGGCTTGACGAGATAATCATCGGCGCCGCTATCCAGGCTGTGGACCTTGTCGTATTCCTGTCCCTTCGCCGTGGCCATGATGATCGGAATATGCGCCGTGCGCGGATTGCTGCGGATGATCTCGAGAACCTCGTTCCCGTCCTGTCCCGGCATCATGATGTCCAGAATGATCATCTCCGGCAGCTCTTCGGCCTTCGCCAGATCATCCAGCATCTCCGTTCCACTCGAAAATCCACGAGCATCGAAGCCCGTGGATGTAAGCGCATAAACCCCGATTTCACGTATGGCATTATCGTCATCTACGTACCAAATCATGGATTCTCCTTACTTAGTCATCTTGAGAAACATGTTCCCCCGTGAGCGAATAAACGACCCATTCACCGATATTCTGTGCGTGATCGCCGATTCTCTCGAAATACTTCGCGATCATCAGAACATCCAGTGCGACATCAGCCGACTCCGGTGACTCATGAATCTCCGTGATCAGCGCGTCGCGGATCTCCGTGAACTGACCGTCGATCACATCGTCCTCGTTCTGAACGGACGTCGCCTTCTCGACATCTCTCTTGACGAAGGCATCGATCGCATCCGTAACCATCTTGGACGTCGAATTCGCCATCGAACCGATCTTGTCATAGAGGACATGATGACGTCCCTCGAGAAGATGAACGATGCCGGCGATATCCTCGCACTGGTCACCGATGCGCTCCAGGTCCGTAATCATCTTGAGCGTTGCCGAAATCTGACGGAAGTCTCTTGCTACCGGCTGCTGCTCCAGGAGGAGCTTCAGGCAGACGTTCTCAATCTCACGCTCCTGCTTGTCGATATCCTTCTCCAGACGGGAAACACGCTCCAGATTGGTCATGTCTCCCGAATAAATGGTCTCCGCGATGCACTGAATGGCTTCCTCGCAAAGGGATCCCATATCAATCATTTCTTCATTAAGCTGCTCGAGCTGCGATTCGAATCTGCGTCTCATCTTTAACCGAACCTCCCCGTAATGTAATCTTCGGTTCTCTTATCCTGCGGTACCGAGAAGAGCTTGTCCGTCTCTCCGAACTCGACGAGGTCTCCCAGGAGGAAGAAGGCCGTGTAATCCGAGATACGGGCTGCCTGCTGCATGTTATGCGTAACAATAACAATAGTATATTGCTTTTTCAAATCCATAACAAGTTCCTCGATCTTCGACGTCGAAATCGGGTCGAGTGCCGAGGTCGGCTCGTCCATCAGGAGAACGCGCGGGTTGACAGCGAGAGCTCTGGCAATGCACAGTCTCTGCTGTTGTCCGCCGGAGAGACCGAGCGCCGAGGTTTTGAGACGATCCTTGACCTCGTCCCAGATGGCGGCTCCGCGAAGCGAACGCTCAACGATCTCATCGAGCTCCGCCTTGTTCGTGATGCCGTGCGTACGCGGGCCGTAAGCGATATTGTCATAGATCTTCATCGGGAACGGATTCGGCTTCTGGAATACCATGCCGACCTCCTTACGAAGCTCCGTAACATCGACATCCGGGTCAAAGATATTCTTGCCGTCATAGAGAATTTCTCCCTCGATGCGGCACGAAGGAACGAGATCGTTCATACGGTCGAGCGTCTTGATGAAGGTCGACTTGCCGCAGCCGGACGGTCCGATGAGGGACGTAACGGCATGCTCCTCGATCTCCATATTGATGTTGTGAAGTGCGTGATGATCTCCGTAATACAGATTGAGGTCACGCACACTGATTAACGATTCCATGTATTATTTCCTCCACATGTATAAGTAAGATGTCATTTCTGCGAAAAGGCTGCCGCCGCTCTTTACGAATCGCTCTCTGCGAGCATCTTCTTGCGGAACAGCTTGCCGACGAAGGTCGCCGAGAAGTTGATGAGGAAGGTCAGGATCATCAGGATGGCTGCAATACCGAATGCAACCCCAAACTCACCCTGCTCCTTCGCATAGACATAAAGAGCAACCGTCAGCGTCGAGCCTGCGCTGGCAAGTCCTTCCACAAAGCCGTGAAGGACATGCGCGAAGCCCGCCGTGAAGAGCAGTGCTGCGGATTCGCCGACGATACGTCCGATGGAAAGGATGATGCCGGTGATAATACCCTCCGAGCAGCTCGGCAGAACGACCGTGCGGATCATACGCCACTTGCCGGCGCCCAAGGCGAAGGCACCCTCGCGGTAGCTGTCCGGTACCGTCTTAAGGCTCTCCTGCGTGGTTCGCATGATCGTAGGGATGTTCATGATAACGAGCGTCAGTGATCCGGCGAGAAGGCTCGTTCCGAAGCCGAAGAACTGGCAGAAGAAGAGCATTCCGACGAGACCGTAAATGATGGACGGGATACCCGAGAGGATCTCCGCGCCGAACTCGATCATGCGGACGATACGACCGGTCTTCGCATATTCGTTCAGATAGACCGCGCCGCCGACTCCGATCGGGAGTACGATGATGATCGTCGTGATGATGATATATAAAGTATTCAAGATATTAGGAAGTACACCGATGTTCTTCGTCAGGTACGAAGGGCTCGTCGAGAGCATGTTCCAGGAGATCTCCGGAAGACCGCGAACGAGAACATAACCGATGATGAAGAGGAGCAGTGCGCCCGTGATGACGACGGCAATCAAGGAAATCGCCGAAAGTGCCGTGCACTTCGCGCGTCTCGATCCCGAGATCTGATTCTTCAAAACATTTTCTTTCGTTTCTTTACTCATGATCGAGACCTCCCTTCTTCAGGAAATAGTTGAGTGCGCCGTTGATAATCATGATGAAGATGAACAGCACGAGTGCAATCGAGAAGAGTGCTTCTCTCTGAAGACCCGATGCATAGGACATCTCACTGGCAACGGCCGTCGTGAGGAAGCGGACGCTCTGGAAGAGCCCCGGCATGTTCGCTGCATTACCGGATACCATGATGACCGCCATAGCTTCGCCGATAGCACGTCCGACACCGAGTACGATGGCTGCCGTGATACCGCTCTTCGCAGCCGGAACCGAGACCTTGAAGTACGTCTCAATCGGCGTCGCACCGAGTGCAAGGGACGCCTCCTCAAATTCCTTCGGTACGCTGTCCAGCGCATCGATCGAAACCTTGATGATCGACGGGAGAACCATGATCGAAAGAACGAGGATCGCGGCGAGAAGGCCCGTACCGTCCGGTACATTGAACGCTCTGCCGATCCACGGTACGAGGACCATCATACCGACGAGACCGTAAACGACGGACGGAATGCCGGCGAGCATGCTGACTGCCTGCTCCATGATACGGCGAACCGACTTCGGTGCGATCTTCGAAAGATAAACCGATGCGAGGAAGCCGATCGGAGCACCGATGAGAATCGCGCCGATGGTTCCGTAGACACTGGTCATGATAAACGGAAGAATTCCGAACTTCGGCTCGGAAGCTGTCGACTGCCATACCGTACCGAAGAGGAAGTCGACCAACCCGATCTCTCGAATCGCCGGCAGGCCGCTGACGATCAGGTAAACCGTGATCAGGATGACCGATGCGATTGTAAGCATACCGAGCACGAAGAAGATGCCGTGAACGACAGCTTCGACCTTTTGACGACCGCTCTTCTTTTTCTTCGAGGAATTCGACTGATCGGCGTCGCTCGTCTTTGCCATTTGATCTGTTACTACCATTCCTTTACTCCTGTTTGTTATAGACTAATCTCTTCAACCATACACAATTTATTACACTCTCTTCATTCTTATAAACGCAGGAATGGGTCCGATGAACGCATTCGCACCGAACCCTTTCCTACCCTGCTTATGTTGAAGAGATTATGCAACCGGAACTACACCTGCTTCAGAGATGATATCAGTAGCGTCATCGCTGGTAGCGAAGTCGAAGAATGCCTGAGCAGCATCCGTGAGTGGCGTATCTTCCTTCGTGATGAAGTAGAAGCCACGCTGGATCTTATAATCGCCGCTGAGGATCGTGTCCTCGTTAGGCTCAACGCCCTCAACCGTGAGAGCAACTACACTGTCGTTAACCGATGCGAGCGAAGCATAACCGATAGCTGCGCTGTTCTCACCGACCGTTGCGATAACGTCGCCCGTCGAAGTGAGCTCCTGACGATACTGGCACTTGTCTTCCGTTCCCGTGATGCTCTCGAATCCGTCTCTCGTGCCGGATCCTGCCTCACGACCGATAACGACGATCTCCTCATCGTTTCCGCCAACCTCGCTCCAGTTCGTAATCTCGCCCGTGTAGATCTTAGCGATCTGGTCAACCGTGAGATCCTTAACCGGGTTCTCCGGGTTAACAACCATTGCGATTCCGTCAAGAGCGATCTCCGTCTCAACAAGACCCGAAGCCTTCTCCTCGTCCGTCAGCGCACGGCTGGAAAGACCGATGTCGCAGCGTCCCTCCTGAACAGCCGTGATTCCGGAGCCGGAACCGGTCGGGTTGTAGGTGACGTCAACGTTCTCGTTGTCAGCCTTATAGCTCTCGGAGAGAGCCATAATGACCTCTTCCATCGAAGTCGAACCGTCCGTCGAAACGGTAGCCGCCTCGCTGCTGTCGCTGCTGCCGCAAGCCGTCATTCCGAACATCATGAGACCTGCGAGCGAAGTAACCGCAAGGGTCTTGAAAATATTCTTTTTCATTGATACATTCCTTCCTTTCTTGAACTCAAGTTTTCTGATCTCTTGATGGTGCTATGATAATTTCCCGATGTAAAACCGATTTACTTCCCGATGTAAAATCCGTGTAAAGTTCTGCTTTTTCTTTGAAATTTTTTCAATTTTCTCTTTTCGCGCAAAAAGCGCCCGGCGGAAGGATCCCGCCGGGCGCTGCTTTCTCTTCACTTGTTATTATTATATGTCCTGTTGTATTCCGGTTGACCGAAAGCCGCTTTTGCCTAAAGCACTTCAAGCCCCCGAAGCACCTCGTCCGAGAATTCCGTGCAGGTACCGCCCTCCGCCGTACCCGTCATGGCACTTCCGAGCTTCGCATCGGCGGCCGCAATAGCCTCCTCGAGCTGCCTCCCCTTCTCGGCAAAGCCATCGTGCGTCAGCATCATTGACGCCGCCTGCAGCAGGCTTGCCGGGTTCGCATGCTCCTCGATGCCCTCCTCGACCATGCGCGGCGCACTCCCGTGAATCGCTTCGAAGATGGCATAATCATCGCCCAGGTTGGCGCTCCCCGCCGTGCCGACGCCGCCCTGGATCTGCGCCGCTTCATCCGTCAGGATATCGCCGTAGAGATTCGGGAGGAGGAAGACGTGGAAATCCTTTCGGAGCTCCTCATTCACGAGATTCGCAGCCATGATATCCACGAACCAGCTGTCCGTCTCGACGTCCGGATATTCTTCCGCGATCTTCTTCGCTAACCGCAGGAAGCTGCCGTCCGTCTTCTTCATGATATTCGCCTTCGTCACGACAGAGACGCGGCGAAGCCCCGTCCGCTCGGCATAATCGAAGGCCGCGCGGGCGATTCTCTCCGTGCCGCCGTACGTTGTCACCTTATAATCCACGCGAAGTGCATCGCCGATGGCTGCGCCGCGGCTTCCGAGCGCATATTCACCCTCCGTATTCTCGCGGAAGAAGACCCAGTCAATGCCCTTCTCCGGGATCTTGACCGGACGCACGTTGGCATAGAGATCGAAGGCCTTCCGGAGGAAGACATTCGCGCTTTCGAAGTCGGTGACGCCCATGGAGGCATTCGGCGTCGTCGTCGGCCCCTTCAGGAGGCAGTCACAGCCTTTCATCTGTTCGAGGACGTCGTCCGGCACCGTCTTCCCTGCGGCGAGGCGCTCCTTCAGGGTGAAGCCCTCGATGGTGCGAAATTCGACGGCACCGCTCGAGAGCTCTTCCTTGAGCAGCACATCCAGCACGCGGTGAACCTCACGCATGAGAACAGGCCCGATGCCGTCGCCCGGGCAGAGCCCGATGATGCGCTTTCCGGAATGCGCTTTCGCTTCGGCCGTGCGGGCCAGCATGCGATCGTTTCGCTCGACCTGCTCCCAGAGCAGCGCTTCATATTCCTTGACGGCTTCCGCAATATCGGAAGCGATTCGCTCTTCTCTTTCGTTCATCCTTTCCTCCTTATCTTGCGGCCGCATATTCGAGCAGACCGCCGGCAAGCAGGATCTCCTTCTGGCGCGGTGCGAGCTCCGCCTTGAGCGGAATCATGCGGCCCGCCGCCTTGAGATCGAAGGTCCCCTTCTCGAGGCTCTCGCGGATATCGTGGATGGTGACTGTCATGCCCTGCTCCACCCAGTCATAATCCGCCGGATCGATGAAGACGAGCGGCAGAATGCCTGCGTTGACCAGGTTCGCCGCATGGATGCGCGCAAAGCTCTTCGCGATGACGATGCGGATGCCGAGATAACGCGGCGCCAGGGCTGCATGTTCGCGAGAGGAGCCCTGTCCGTAATTCTCGCCGCCGACGATGATGCCGCCGCCGCTCTCGAGCGCGCGCCGCGGGAAGGTCTCATCGATGACGCTGAAGCAGAACTCCGAAATTTTCGGAATATTGGAACGATACGGAAGGATCTTGCTTCCGGCCGGCATGATGTGGTCGGTCGTGATATTATCCTCCACCTTCAGGAGCACCGGAACGGTCAGTTCCTTCTCCAGCGGATTTCCCTTCGGGAACGGCTTGATATTCGGGCCGCGTACGACCTCTGCCTCCTTCGCCTCCTCTTCGGAGAGCGGCGGAATGATGCCGCTGTCATTGATGCGGAAGCGCTTCGGCAGCTTCGGCTTCTCGATCGGCGGAAGCGTCGTCGGATCCGTGATAACTCCGGTGATCGCCGATGCCGCTGCCGTCTCCGGGCTGACGAGATAGACCTCCGCATCCTTCGTTCCGGAGCGTCCGAGGAAATTCCTGTTAAAGGTGCGCAGGCTGACTCCGCCGGAGTTCGGCGAGAAGCCCATGCCGATGCAAGGTCCGCAAGTGCATTCCAGGATGCGCGCACCCGCATCGATGAAGTCATTCAGAAGGCCCTGCTCCGTCATCATCGTGAGGACCTGCCGCGATCCCGGCGAGATACCGAGGCTCACATGATCGGCGATGACCTTGCCGCGAAGAACGGATGCGGCCTTCGTCATATCCGAGAGCGAGGAATTGGTGCAGGAACCGATGGCCACCTGATCGACACGCTTTCCGGCCAGCTCGCTGACCGGGACGACGCGGTCCGGGCTGTGCGGGCAGGCGGCGAGCGGCACGAGCTCGCTGAGATTGATCTCAACCGTCTCGCTGTAGACCGCATCCGCATCTGCCTTCATCGGGCGATAATCCCCAAGGCGGTCCTCGGCAGCAAGAAATTCCTTCGTGATCTCATCGGAAGGGAAGATGGAGCTCGTCGCACCGAGCTCTGCGCCCATATTCGTGATGGTGCAGCGCTCCGGCACCGAGAGCGTCTTGACGCCCTCGCCCGTATATTCAATGATAGCGCCGACGCCGCCCTTGACCGTCAGGCGGCGGAGCACCTCAAGGATGACATCCTTCGCGCTCACATTCGGGCGAAGCGCACCCGTGAGGCGCACCTCGATGATGCGCGGCATCGGGAGATGGTATGCGCCGCCCGCCATTGCAACGGCGACATCCATGCCGCCCGCCCCGATAGCGAGCATGCCGAGACCGCCTCCGGTAGGCGTATGCGAATCCGATCCTATCAGCGTCTTCCCCGGGATGCCGAATCGCTCATAATGCACCTGGTGGCAGATACCGTTTCCCGGCCGTGAATACCAGATACCGTACTTCGCAGCAACGCTCGCCAGGTAGCGATGGTCGTCCGCATTCTCGAAGCCCGATTGCAGCGTGTTGTGATCGACATAAGCGACCGAACGCTCCGTACGAACGCGCGGGATCCCCATCGATTCAAATTCCAAATAAGCCATCGTACCCGTCGCATCCTGCGTCAGCGTCTGGTCGATTCGAAGGCCGATCTCCCGGCCCGGAATCGGTTCGCCGCTCACAAGATGCGCATCGATGATCTTTTCTGCTAATGTCTTGCCCATATTACCCTTCTTTCTATCTATACCCTATTCCGATTCGACCGACGCCGTATATTCCGTGACGAGGGCCATGACCTCTTCCGGTGCGATGCCCGAAACACGTCCGCCGGCATACTGCTCATCGATCCAGCCCTTGACGAAGCTCACGATCTTGCTGTGCTTATCGACGCGATGCTCGCCGGTCAGTCCGTACTTCTCGTTGATCCAAAGTGCGACGCCGGCCGCGCCCGAGTTCTGATTGAGCGAGACGAGCGGCGGCTTTTTCAGGAACTTCTTCGTATCGAAGATATTGTAGATCTCTTCGTTCTTCAGAAGGCCGTCCGCGTGGATGCCCGCCTTGGTGACATTGAAGTTCTCGCCGACGAACGGCGTCTGCGGCGGGATGGCATATCCGAGCTTGCGCTCATAATATTCTGCCAAATCTGTGATGACGGTCGTATCCATGCCGTCGAGCGTCCCCCGGAGCTGCGCATATTCGAAGACCATTGCCTCGAGCGGCACATTGCCGGTCCGCTCCCCGATGCCGAAGAGCGTCGTGTTGACCGCCGAAGCCCCGTAGAGCCATGCCGTCGATGCGTTGGCGACCGCCTTGTAGAAATCGTTATGGCCGTGCCACTCCAGCATCTCGCTCGGCACCCCGGCGAAGTGCTGCAGCCCGTAGATGATTCCCGGCACCGAACGCGGGAGCGCCACTCCGTTATACGGAACACCGTACCCGAGCGTATCGCAGGCGCGAATCTTGACCGGCATCTTCGCCTCCTTCGCCATGTCCTGAATGGCTTTGACGAACGGCACGACGAACCCGTAGAAATCCGCCCTCGTGATGTCCTCCAAGTGGCAGCGCGGCATCACGCCCGCTTCAAAGGCGTCGCTGATGACCGAGAGATAATGCTCCATCGCCTGCCGGCGCGTCATCCCGAGCTTCGAGAAGATGTGATAATCCGAGCAGGACACGAGAATGCCCGTCTCCTTCACCCCGATATCGTGGACCAGCTTGAAGTCCTCCTTCTTCGCACGAATCCACGTCGTGATCTCCGGGAAGCGGAGCCCGAGCTCCATGCACTTCTCCACCGCCTCGCGGTCGCGGTCGCTGTATACGAAGAACTCCGTCTGACGAACGATGCCGTTCGGCCCCGAGAGCTTCGAGAGCATCGTAAAGATATCCACGATCTGCCGCACCGTATACGGCTCGCGAGACTGCTGTCCGTCGCGAAATGTCGTATCCGTGATCCAGATATGCTCCGGCATCCCCAGCGGACTCTTGCGGAAGTTAAACGAGACCTTCGGAATCTCGCTGTATTCAAAGAATTCACGCAGCAGGTTCGGCTCCTCGACATCCTGCAGCTGATAATTATAAGGATCCTCCTCCAGAAGATGGCTCTTCTCATTGATGCTGAGCTCTGACATCCTAACCCCCTTCTCGGCCTGCGCCGCGTCAAATTGTATACTTGTATATTACAACCGTGCCCCGCCGCTGTCAATGCTTCGTCGCTTTTCTCCATAAATATTCCAACTTTTTTATCTTTTCTCCCAACTTCTCTCGTTCTCGCAAAAAAAGCGGAGGATTCCATCCTCCGCTTGCTCTATACAGGCTTTAATTGTATACACTTTAGCCCTTCAGCGAACGCCGACGGCGCACCACGCTTCTACAGGAACCACTCCGGCTCCTTCCGCTTGCCGCAGATCCTCTCGAGCGCCATCCGCGATGCGGCTGCCAGCGGCCCGTAGAACCCACGCGCCTCCTGCGGACATACCTTAATGCAGGCCGCGCAGGAAATGCACTTCTTCGCATCCACCTTCTTCGGATTGTTCGGATCGATCGCTCCGACCGGACAGACCTTAGAGCAGGTGCCGCACTGAATGCAATACGAATTCGCGCTCGGATGGATCGGCACCCTCGCCGGGCGCTTCGTCGGAAGAGACCCCGGGATCTCCAGCGGCGCCGGCTTCGCCCGCATCTCCTCCACCGTCGTACAGATGAAGCGCTTCAGCTTCTGCGCCGACAGTCGGCTGAAATCGACGATCTTCTTATAATCCTTCTCATCCGGCCGCGTCTCGGCGATGCGATGAAACATCGAATGCTCCGTGATAAACGCGCCCGCGCTGATGACCTGAAACTTCTGCTCGCGCAGATAGGAATCCAGCTCATAGAGCGCATCGCCGTATGTCACATTGCCGTACGTCACGAGCTCCAGCGCATACGCCCCGTTCCCGTCCAGCTGACGGATGAGCGCATTACAAAGCTCCGGAACACGCCCTGAATAGACCGGCATGCCGACGACCACCACCGTCTCGCTGTCAAACCCGCGAAGGTCCCGCGGCGGCGTTGTCATCAGATCGTGATACTCGAGCGGAATCTCATCCACGCAGTATTCCCGAAGCTGTTTCCCTATTTCCGCAAGGATCATCTTCGTGATCTTCGCTGTTTTGCCGTACGGGCTGAAATAAAGCCCGACCACTCGCTTAACCATGCGTGAACTTCTCCCATTCTTATCGTGTTTAATGACAGTTTATCACAGTGAAATCCCCTCTTTGCGTCGCGATGTGAAAATTCTATGTCGAAATCTTTGCATTTCTCTCTGACGGCACCGGTCCGCCGTCCCCTTATGCAAAAAAAGATGCAGGGAACGTGCGTCCCTGCATCTTGCTCTCTATTGTATTACGTCTGCATCCGGGGAAAGATGATTGCCGGACCCCGTGTGCTGCAGCACGCCTGCCGCTAGGCCTCCGTGCCGAACTTCTCGGCCCACTGATCGAAGTAATCGATCTGCATGACCTGCTTCATGCGCTTCAACGTCTCCTCCGTCTGCTTGCGCGCCTCTTCGGTGCCCTCGCGGAGGATTTCGACGACATCCTCCGGATGCGCCTCATAATAAGTCCGGCGCTCGCGGATCGGCGTGAGGAAATCGTTCAGCACGCGGAAGAGGATCTTCTTGACCTTGACGTCGCCGAGGCCGCCGCGGCGGTAATGCGCCTTGAGGTCCTCGAGCGTCTCATAATCCGGTGCGATTTCATGGAGCTGTTCATCCGTGCAGAAAGCATCGAGATAGGTGAAGACCGTATTGCCTTCGACCGTTCCCGGATCCTCGACGCGGAGGTGATTCGGATCGGTGTACATGCTCATGACCTTCTTCTTGAGCACCTCTTCCGAATCGGAGAGATAGATCGTATTGCCGAGCGACTTGCTCATCTTCGCATGCCCGTCCGTACCCGGCAGGCGGAGGCAGGTCTTATTCTCCGGCAGATAGATTTCCGGCTCAACGAGCACCTCGCCGTACGTCGCATTGAACTTGCGGACGATTTCGCGGCACTGCTCGAGCAGCGGCTCCTGGTACTCACCGACCGGAACGGTCGTCGCGAGGAAGGCCGTGATATCCGAGGCCTGGCTGATCGGATAAGTGAAGAATCCGACCGGAATGCTTCCTTCGCCGAAGCCGCGCATCTGAATCTCCGACTTGACGGTCGGGTTGCGCTGGACGCGCGCGACTGTGACGAGGTTCATATAGTAGATGGTAATCTCATGGAGCGCCGGTACCTGCGACTGAATGAGGATATGGGTCTTCTTCGGGTCGATGCCGATGGAGAGGTAATCGAGGGCGACCTGGAAGACGCTCTCGCGAACCTTCTCCGGGTCGTCGGCATTATCCGTCAGCGCCTGGGCGTCGGCAATCATGATGAAGATCTTCTCGAAATCCGGGTCGTCCTGGATGATGAGGCGCTGGCGCAGCGAGCCGACATAATGTCCGATGTGGAGGCGGCCGGTCGGGCGGTCGCCGGTGAGCATGATTTTCTTCTTATTATTCTCAGCCATGAGAGGCTCCTTTCTGATTCATAACGAAGAGGCTGCGGTTAACGGAGCGGAAGGATGACCTTCTCGCCTTTCTCCTCCTCGTGCCATCGCCGTCCGTAAATATTCTCGTCCGTGGCCACATAATCCATGACAATATCATGGCGGTACCACGGCACGTTGCCGACGATGAGCGGCTCCGGACAGAGGGCGACGGTGACGGCTTCGATGTTCTCGAGAAAACGATCGTAATAACCGGCTCCGTGACCGAGGCGCTTGCCCTGCCTATCGCAGGCGACGCAAGGGACGATCGCGAGGTCGATGGTTGACGGGTCGAGGGTCTCCGCCGATGCCAGCGGCTCCCGGATGCCGTATGCGCCTTCCGTGAGCTCATCTCCCGGATGGTACAGCTTCGCGACCATGTCATGCGGCCCCGTGCAGAGCGGAATGGCCACGCGCTTGCCGTCAGCGAAAAGCGCTTCGAGCAGCGCTTCCGTCGAGGCCTCCTTCGGCATACTCATATAACAGAAGACCGTCTCCGCCTCGCCGTAAGCCTTGAGCGAGCGCACTCTTTCGGCCATGGCGCGTCCCGCTTCTTCGATGTACTCCTCCGTAAAGCGTTCGGCAATCTCGCGGCAGCGGGCGCGGAGCATCTTCTTCTGTGCATGATTCGCGCCTTGAATCGCAATGTCCATGCGAGCGGGCGACGGATTTCTCATATCGATATCCATGGATTCCTCCTTCATGCGAGGTCATATTCTTATTCATGGTATCATAATTTAGGTGTCTTTGCACGAGTCGATATAAAGTCTGCGCCGGAATCCCGAGGAATCCGGCGCAGTTTTTACATGAAATACAGGGCGGAAGCCCGTTCTCTCTTACGGTGCAAGCGGTTCCGGTTCGTACGGGACCTTGCTGATGATGTCGCGGCGAACGATTTTGGTGAAGTGGACGCTGCAGAGCATGCCGATGATCTCGGCGATCGGGAGGGCCCACCAGACGAGGTCGAGGATGCCGGTCTGTGCGAGCAGCCATGCCGCCGGGAGCAGAACGCCGATCTGACGGATGACCGAGGTATAGAGGCTGTAATTGCTTCGGCCGACGGCCTGGAAGACGCTGCCTCGCATGATGGAATAGCCGGCCATCGGGAAGATGATGGCAGCGATGCGGAGCATGGTGCGGCCGATCTCGTGAAGTTCCTCGGAAGCGTTGAAGAAGCTCAGGAGGAGATCCGGAACGGCCATGAAGATGAGCATGCCGACGACCATGCAGGCAACGCCGTAGCGAACGCCGAGGGACATGACGCGCTCGAGTCTTTTGCGCTTGCCGGCGCCGTAGTTGTAAGCGGCGATCGGGACGATGCCGTTATTCATGCCGAAGACCGGCATGAAGACGAAGCTCTGGAGCTTGAAGTAGATGCCGAGGGCGGCGACGGCCGTCGAGGTGAAGGCCGCGAGGATCTGATTGAAGGCGAAGGTCATGACCGATCCGATGGACTGCATGACGATGGACGGCGCAGCGATCTGATAGATCTCCTTGATGATGTGGCCCTCCGGACGGAAGCCGCGGAAACTGAGATGGATCTCCTTGTTCTTTGCGACGTTCAGATACAGGGCGAGGACCGCTGCGACAAACTGTCCGAAGACCGTCGCGACGGCGGCACCGGCGACACCCATCTCCGGGAAGCCGAACCATCCGAAGATGAGGATCGGGTCCATGATGATGTTGATAACGGCGCCGAGCGTCTGGGTGAAGAAGATAAACAGCGTCTTGCCCGTCGACTGCATGAAGCGCTCGAGCGAGATCTGGGTGAAGACCATGATGCTGAGGAAGCAGACGATGCTGAGGTAGGTCGTGCCGTATTCAATGATGCGCGGGTTATCGCTCTGAATCTCCATGAACGGACGAGCGAAGAAGCCGACGAGCAGGAACGGGATATACGTGACCCACTCGAGGAAGAGGCCGTGCGCGGCTATCTTGTTGACGCGCTTGAAATCCTTCGCGCCGAGGTAACGGGACATCAGGGCGCTGAAGCCGACGGCCGTACCGATGGCGAAGCTGATGACCAGCTGCTGGACCGGGAAGCAGAATGAGACGGCGGTCAGGGCGTCCTCGTTGATCTGCGCGACGAAGATGCTGTCGACGATGTTGTACAGCGACTGGACGAGCATCGAGATCATGAGCGGAATGGAGGTGCGGATGAGGAGCGAATGCACCGGCTCCACACCGAGGCGATTCTCCTTCGGCACGCCCGCGGGCTGCTTCTCGATCGTCGCCTCCGACTGATTCGGGGTATTCTTCATAATATCCATAACTCCTTTTCTTCTATACTATGTGTCTCCGTGTGTTACACATTTATCAAGGGGATAAGCAAACAAAAGCCGGGGGACGCTGGGTCCCCCGGGCTTCTATTATTAAAGATATTGTTATTATAGCACAATTTCATTAAATTTGTTCAACCGAATTATGAATTTTCGTTAACTTTTCGTTAGCCGATTCCCCGCTGCCGTTCGATGCGTTTTGCTGCAAAATTGTATTTATTTTTGTTTTTTTACTTTGTTTAATTTTTGTGCATCGCGCCTAAAACGCAACAGCCGCAAGGGGTTTGGCGGCTTGTCTTTGTTTTTGGAAACAAATTTTTGAAAATATTTTCGTTGACAGCACACGAAGGTTTTGATATAGATACATTATGATGTTAGTTAGTTAGGAGTGATTACGGAGGAAAATCCTATGAGCCAATTTCAAGCGATCCTCGAATTGATCGACAAGTATATCTGGGGCGTTCCGCTGATTGTCCTGATCATCGGAACCGGCCTTCTTCTCACGATACGATTGGCGGGCGTACAATTCCGCAATCTGAGACGAGCCTTCTATTATGTCTTCCACTCGGAGACGGAGGGCGAAGGTGACGTCTCCAGCTTCGGCGCCCTCAGCACGGCCCTCGCCGCCACCGTCGGCACAGGCAACATGGTCGGCGTCGCTACCGCTGTCGTCACCGGCGGAGCGGGAGCCCTCTTCTGGATGGAGCTCGCCGCCTGCGTCGGCATGGCGACCACATATGCCGAGGGACTTCTCTCCATCAAGTACCGCGTTCAGAGTGAGAACGGCGGCCACAAGCTCGGCGGACCGTTCTACTATATCCAGAACGGCATGGGCGAACGCTGGAAGTGGCTCGCGAAGCTCTTCGCCTTCTTTGGCTGCGTCGCCGGCGTCATGGGTATCGGCACGATCACCCAGGTCAACAGCATCGTCTCTTCGATGAACATGGTCTTTGACCCGAACAACGAGAATATCGCATTCTCGATCGGCGGCAATGATTATTCCTGGGCGACCACCATCGGCGCTGTCGTCGTCGCTGCTTGCACCGCCCTTGTCGTCATCGGCGGCATCCAGCGCATCGCGAACTTCGCATCATTCGTCGTCCCGGCCATGATTCTCGGTTATGTCCTCATGGGCACGGTGCTCATCATCTACAACTGGAGACATATTCCGGATGCCATCGTCGAAATCGTACAGAGCGCGTTCGGACTGCGCGCTGTCGCAGGCGGAGCTCTCGGCTCCATGATGCTCGCCCTCCAGATGGGCGTTGCCCGCGGCATCTTCTCGAACGAAGCCGGTCTCGGCTCGGCGCCGATCGCCGCTTCCGCTGCGACGACGAAGGAGCCGGTTCGCCAGGGACTCATCTCCATGACGGGACCGTTCCTCGATACCATCGTCATCTGCACCATGACCGGTCTCTCGATCGTCATCACGGACGCTCACAAAGCCGGCGTAGAAGGCGTCGCTGTCACCATCAAGGCCTTCGGCGGCGGACTCCCTTGGGGCGAACACTGGGGCGCCATCGTGGTCTGCATCTGCCTGACCATCTTCGCTTACACCACCATCCTCGGATGGGACTTCTACGGCGAACGCTGCCTCGAGTATCTCACGAACGGCCGCATGAAGATCGTCAAGGCGTATCGCTGGATTTACGTCCTCGCCGTCCTGATCGGTCCGTTCCTGACACTCAGCTTCGTCTGGACCATCGCCGATATCTTCAACGCCGCAATGGCCTTCCCGAACCTCGTCGCTCTCCTTGCCCTCTCGGGTGTTGTCGTCAAAGAGACCCGTAGCTACTTCGACCGCCTGAAGACCGGCGAGCTCCACGACGAATGGAAGGAGCACAAGCTGGCCAAGAAACAGAAGTAAACCCTTTAATACTTATTCATAACTCCCTTCTTTCAAAAGAGACCCTGCGAGCGTGATGCCCGCAGGGTCTCTCATTGTATGATCAAAACTTTTTCTTTAAAATGAGAATAGCAACTCTTTCTCCGCGCCGCTTATCCGACGACGGTCGCCTGCCAGCTGCTCCGCCCGTCTCCGCTGATCGGATACTCGCCGCCGAGCAGCGTCATCTCCGCACGCATGCGGCCGCGGACGAAATCTAAGGCACGCGCCAGGAACTCACGCCGCTCCTGCTCGCTCGTGTTGCTGTAGGAAGCATCCTGCGCCGGAACGGCGAGTGCTTCCATATCGTAGCAGCCCGCCAAATAGACGGCACGGCCGATATGATACTCCTGCGTCACGATCAGAATCTTCCGAACGCCGTAAATCGCCGAAGCTCTGGCGAGCGAATCCTGGGTCGAAAGCCCCAAGCGGTCCATGAAGATATCCTGTGCCGGGACGCCCTGCGCCAGGCAGTAATCCCTCATCGCTGTCGTCTCCGTCGAAGAAACGTTATCGCCCGAGACAAGGATCTTCGGCGCCGCGCCGGCGTTGTAGAGTTCAATGCCGCGGTCGAGGCGATCCTTCAGGACCGGCGTCGGACTGTTATCCGCATACACGCCCGCGCCCAGGATGAGGATGGCGTCGGCCTCATTCGTCCCGAGCTCGCTCACATTCCGTGAGGCCTTCCGCCCGAGGGCGATTTCGTACGCGTTCACGGCGACGACCAGCAGCGCGGCAATCACTGCGAACCAAATCGCCTGCTTGATGATAAACTTAAGTATCTTAAACATGGACACCGTCCTTTAATCTCATTCTTATCATGCCCGCCTGATGCGAGCCTCGTTATCTATTGTCGGTCATGAACCTCTCCATGCTGTGAATGGCATATGAAGATTGACTGAGTTATTCCGTTCGGCGGCTTGTTCTCGCTCCCGTTCATACAGAGCACGCCTCGCCGGGCGGCGAGGCGTTTTGTGCGAGAAAAAACCGCTGCAGACGAGCTGCAGCGGCATCTTGGAGCTACTGGTGAGAATCGAACTCACAACCCCTTCATTACGAGTGAAGTGCTCTACCATTGAGCCACAGTAGCATATTCTTGCGTTGACTATAGTATTATATTATAACGAAAAACCAAATGCAAGCACTTTTATGCTATAATTATTTAATCGATTACACCAAGAAGAACCGGGAGGCACCCATGCGCAAGAAAGTATGCATGATCTATACCGGCGGCACCATCGGCATGGTCCCGACCGAGAGCGGCTTTGCCCCGAAGAAGGGCTACTTTGCCGGCGAGCTCGCCAAAATTGCGGATCTCAAGGACCCGAGCATGCCGGAGTTCGACCTGATTGAATACGATCCTCTGCTGGATTCCTCCAATATCACGTTCGAGCAGTGGAATCAGATGGCCTCGACCATCAAGGAGCATTATGACGAATACGACGGCTTCGTCATCCTCCACGGCACGGACACGATGGCTTACAGCGCATCGGCGCTCTCCTTCATGCTCGAGAATCTCGATAAGCCGGTCATCTTCACCGGCTCCCAGATTCCGATGTGCAACCTCCGAAGCGACGGCAAGGACAACATCATCACGTCGCTCCTGATTGCGGCGAGCGGCCGCGTGCACGAAGTCGCGCTCTTCTTCGGCCATTCCCTCATCCGCGGCAACCGCGCGATGAAGATGTCGTCCGACGGCCTCATCGCCTTCGAGTCGCCGAATTATCCGCCGCTCGCGACGGTCGGCATCGACATCGAATACCACGAGTCGCGCCTGCTCCCTCACCCGAAGGGCCGCTTCCGCGTCCACTTCATGAAGCCGGTGCGCATGGCCGTCATCAAGCTGTTCCCGGGCATCCAGTTCGACCTCTTCGCGCCGATCGTCAGCGAGAACATCGACGCGCTCATCCTGGAGACCTTCGGCACGGGCAACATCCCGAACTACGCCAACTCGCTCCCGCCGCTCATCGAGAAGGCGATCGAAAACGGCACGTCCGTCATCGTCTGCACGCAGTGTCCGCAGGGCACGGTGCGCCTCGGCGCTTACGAAGTCAGCTCGTCCCTCGAGAAGGCCGGCGCCGCGTCGGGTTACAACATGACGACGGAGGCTGCTGTCGCCAAGATCTGCTATCTGGTGAGCCGCGGCATCGAGCGCCATCTCATCGCGAGCTACATGGAGGACGACCTCCGCGGTGAGCTCGACCACTAAGTGAATCTTTCTTCAGGTCTGTGAAAAGCACTCCGCCCCGGACGGGAATCGTCCGAGGCGGAGTTTTACTTTGCACCTTTATTCTTCTACAGCGTCCATTCCGGAGCTTCCGAGGCTCCCGCAGCATCCGATGCCTCCGGGGTCGCTGCCGCCTCTTCCTTGTCCGCGCTCTTCGGCGAACCGAAGACGGCGAATTTCGCCAGCCGGCGAAGGACCTGGAGGAAGATCTTTCTCGTCTCTTCGTCCAGCCCTTTCACGGTGCCGGCGAGGGCGAAGAGCTTCCGCGGCGACATGCTGACGACCTCGCGGTAGGAGTTGACATCATTCTCGCGGAGGAGCTTGTACAGCGTGTCCACGAAGATCATGCGCTGCTCCGGCGTGACGGATTGATACCAGTCGCGGAAGGTGCGGCTGAAGTACTCGCCGCGCGCCGTGAGCTCTTTGAGATACCGGAAGTCGTTATCTTCGATATACCAGCGATAAGCCTCGTGCGCCTCGGCCAGAAGTCCGCCGCCGTCGATGATCTTAATATCCTCATCCGACTCCAGGAGGATGCCGACGATGGAGGACTGCGGCAGGTATTTCGTCATCGGATAAGTCGCCTTTTCGCGATTCGGGGCCAGTCTGGCGGCCGTTTCGTCGTTAAAACCCGGTCCGTCGAAGCTGTCGACGCTCTTGATTCTCTTCTTGGCCCTTTCGTCCGCACAGAGACCGCCGTACATGGCAAGGTTGCCGCCCTTCGAGTGGCCGCCGACATAGAGCGGCTTCCTGCCGCGAAGCCAGCCCTTGCTGATGCGGTTCAGATATTCCACGGCCAGCGTCTGCGACGGAACCTCATCCATGAAGGTCATATAGGCATCCTCCTTCCAGCCGACGAGGTCGCCGTCCGTTCCGCGGAAGGCGGCATATTCCGTCCCGTCATCGAGGACGAAGACCATGGCCGCGAACTGCGTCACATCGTCCTCCGAGAAGCGGCTTTCGACCTCACGGACAGGGATGTCGCGAAAGCGCCGAGATACAGCGGCAGCGAGAAGGAATCGCTGATTCTTCTCATCCGTTATACCGTCACTGAAGAGCAGCGGGAAGTCTTCATTGCGTGCGAAATCGCGAATCCGCATGCGCGGACGCTTCAGGCTTCGCCCCTGCTTCCGAAGCACAGCCTCAAACTTCACATAGCTGAGCTGCGCGAAGACCAGACTGTCGACCGGTCCGAGCGACCGTTCGCGGAAGGTCTCCGTCGACTGTATCACATATTCAATCAGATTCATTCGTCCTCTTCCTTTCTTTCGGCTCTCTCGGCATTTCCATCAGGGTGGCGCACTTCTCGCGAAGGATGCTTTCGCATTCCGCGAGATCCCGCGCGCGGCAGAGCACTTCGATTTGATCATGGCCGCGGAGAACGGTGCGTCCGTACGGAATCATCTCCGTCCCGTTCCGGATGACAGCGACAATCAGGCTGCCGTACGGAAGGCCGATATCCTTCACTTCCCGTCCGTCCATATAAGAGCCGAGATGCACCTCGGCATCGAGAATCGTCTTTCGCTCGCGCGCGCTCTTCTCCGCCGCACCCTTTTCCGGCTGCAGCGCTTCCGAAGCGCCCTCTCCTGCTTCGTTCCCATCCTCCGCCGCCTCTTCGGAGGATGCCTTCGCATCGTCCCGGTGGCGACGCTCCAGGAGCTGCTCATAGACCGGTTCCGCGCCGAGAAGCTCCGCCGTGAGTCCGGCAACAAGCACGCAGGCGACGAGCGGCAGGAGCGAGAAGAAATTCCCCGTCATCTCTGTCAGGAGGATGATGCCGGTCACCGGCGCGCGGACGACGGCCGCGAAGAAGCCGGCCATCGAGATGAGCACGAAGGCCGTAATCAACTCATCGGAGAGACCGAACATCTCCGAGAGAATGCGCGAATAAAGGCCTCCCGCGAGAGCGCCGAGCACGAGGAGCGGAAGGAAGATGCCTCCGGGCGCGCCCGTCCCGAAGCTCGCCGTCGAGAAGAAGAATTTAATGATCAAAAGAAGCGCCAGCGTCCGAAGCGCGAACTCGCCGTCGGTGATGCGGACGACGAGGCCGCTTCCGCTGCCGAGCGCCTCCGGATAGAGGAACATCAAGGCAAACGATACGGCCAGCATCGCGCCGATGCGAAGCGAGGCCTTCGGCAGCTTCGCAAAGAGATCCTGCATATGCCCGAGCATGCGATTATAGATGACACCAAAGACGCCGAGCAGCGCCCCCAGCACCAGGATGGCGCCGTACCAGCGAAGCGGTACATAATGCTGCACCTCGAAGTCAAAGACCGGTGTCAGACCGAAGAAATGGACCGCGATATAATCCGCGACCGTCGCTGCGCCCATCGTCGAGAGCAGGACCTCTGCCGAGAAGTTCTTATGAAGCTCCTCGAGAACGAAGATCGCCCCGGCGAGCGGCGCACCGAAGGCAGCCGCCAGCCCCGCGCCGGCGCCGCACGTCAGGAGCATCCGCTCCTCCGTCAAGAGCGCGCCCGTCTTCCGCGCGAAGCCCTTGCCGATCATCGCGCCGATCTGAATACTCGGACCCTCGCGCCCGAGCGAAAGACCGCCGCCGATGGCAAGCGCGCAGCCCGCGATCTTCGCGATGACGATTTTCCACCAACACGGATCCTCCATCCCGCGAAGCTCCCCCTCGACCTGCGGAATGCCGGAGCCCGAGATGTCCGGCTCAAAGCGAAGGAGCGCCGTCACCAATATCCAGACCACAAAAAGAAGAGCCAAGACGAGAAGCACGCCGCCCGTGCTCCCCGCCATTCGCTCTACCATTTCCGTGCGCAGCGAGTCCGCCCGCTCCAAGAGCAGACGGAATAATGCCACAACGAAGCCGACCGCCGCTCCGATGAGAATCCCTTCCAGGATCAATCGGTAGCGGAATCGCTCCCTGATTTTGATATTATGTGCCGCTTCGCTCTTATAACGAAGCTCCTGCGTATTTCCTTGCGCAGTCATACTCGGTTCCTCTCTGTCTCGCCGCCTCTCCGAAGGAAGGAGTCCCTCCCTCCTTCTCTTTTTATTTCCTCATCTTCTTATCTTCTTATTTAGAATAAAGATTGCTCGACGAGAACTCCGGATCGCAGGTGATGTCGATGCCGAGCGACTGCAGGATCTGCTCATCGCGGTCGCTGATGATGGCCGTGCAGTGCGCGCGGCAGCCGCGAAGATTGTGCAGCTGACGGATGGCCAGCTCCGCCGTCGGATTCGTCATAGTCGTCATGCTGAGCGCCATGACGACCTCCTCGCAGTTCAGCGCCGACGAATCCCCGAGGAAGTCAACATTGACCTTGCGAAGGTTGTCGAGAACCTGATACGAAAGAATCGGAATGCTGTCGTTGATGCCGGCAAGAGACTTGATAGCATTGAGGATCATCGCCGCCGGAGCGACCATGCCCTCCGAGCTGCGGCCCGTGACAATGCGGCCGTCCGGAAGCTCAATGGCTGCCGCGATGATATTGTCATTGCCGAGCTCCTCGCGCTTCTTCTCCTCATATTCCTCCGCCGGCTTGACCACCTTGCGGTCATAGATCGTCGCACCGACCTCCTCCATGAGGAGCTTGACGCGCTCGAGGACGGACGCATCCGTCTTGCCCTTCTTATAAGCGACCTCTGCCAAGAGATAACGGCGGATGATCTCCTGGATCGCTGCCTCACGGCAGACCTCATCGTCGATAATGCCGAAGCCCGCGCGATTGACGCCCATATCCGTCGGCGACTGATAGACCAGCTCATCGCCCGTGATCTTATCAAGGATACGCTTCAGCACCGGGAACGCATCGATATCGCGGTTGTAATTGACCGCCGTCTCGCCGTATGCCTCGAGATGGAACGGGTCGATCATGTTGACATCCTTGAGATCGGCCGTCGCCGCCTCATAGGCGATATTGACCGGGTGCTTCAGCGGCAGATTCCAAATCGGGAACGTCTCGAACTTCGCATAACGCGCCTTCGTCCCGCGGCGATACTCATGATAAACCTGCGACAGCGACGTCGCCAGCTTGCCCGAACCGCCTCCCGGACCCGTGACGACGATGAGCGGCTTCGTGACCTCGATATACGGATTCGCCCCGTATCCCTCATCGCTGACAATCGTGTCGACATCCGTCGGATAACCCTTCGTATAATAATGCTTGTACGTGCGAATACCGCGACGCTCCAGCTTGTTGATGAACATATTGACCGACGGCGCATCCTCATAACGCGTGACGACGACCGAATTAATCTCCAGCTCGTAGCTGCGGAAGGCGTCGATCAGGCGCATGACCTCGAGGTCGTACGTGATACCGAAATCCTGCCGCGTCTTGCTCGAGATGATATCCCCGGCGTAGATGCAGATGATGATCTCCGTCTGATCCTTCATCTTGTGAAGCAACTTAATCTTGGCATTCTCATCAAAGCCCGGCAGCACGCGCATCGCATGCTTGTCCTGCACCAGCTTGCCGCCGAACTCCAGATAAAGACGCCCGTCTCCGTCCTTAATTCGCTCGCGAATATACTTCGCCTGTTCCGTCAGATATTTCTCCGCATCAAAGCCGATCTTACCCATCACAGCTCCTTTCTGGCCCCTTGACCGTACCCTTTCTAGTTCAATAATAATTTAAATATTTTATCATTTTTGCCCGGATTTTTCCAGTCAAGTTCACCGAAAGCAGGCGCCCCGCGCGCCTTTTTCCGCGAACCCTTCCTCAAGGAAAAAACGCGTAAGCCTCCGCTGCGGGAATGCTTACGCGTGCTCTTCATAAACCGGATACGATCAACGCTCCACTGCCTCCGGCGGCAGCTCGACCTCCTCCGAGGCCCGACGCGAGACCTTGCGATTCGTCCGGACCTCCGGCGTGATTCGCACCTCTAAATGGTTGCGGTACAGCGTGTCCGGGCCCATGCGGCAACGGTAATCGGCAAACAGCCGCCCGAAGCCGTCCTCGTCGAGGTCCACCTCGACCTTCATCGTCTCGATGCCGAGCTCCATCGTCATCTGTGGGAAGCGGTACAGCGTGATGTACTCCTTGCCCTCTTCCAGATTGAGATTGAGCATCGTGCTGCGAGAATCCTCCGGATAGCGGTTGACATGAATCGTATCCTTCCGGATCTTGATAATCGTCTTGTGGTGCTCGAGTCCCGAGCCGTCCGGCTCCATGTAGGAGAGATACGTGACGCCGTCCTTCCGGTACATCGTCCCCTCCGAATAGAATTCGTACGAGCCCTCCGGCGTGAGCTCCCGGCGAAAGGAAGTTCCGACCGGATTCAGATTCTCGCTGTATTGCTTCATGGAGATCAGCAAATCGACCTGCTTCTTATCCATGTCTTCCCTCCTTTCTCCCGAAGTATCTGTAAAGCCGCTTTCGAAGAAAGCGTTTTCCGCGAAAAGCGCGTCTCTGCGAAAAGCGCATTCCTGTGAAAAGCGCTCGCCGTCTTAATTCGCGCGCTCTGCACGGACCGAAGCCGCGATCTCTCTCGCCAGCGCTGCAACAGCCTCTGCCGACTCATGCTTGACCGACGAATCGATGGTGACGATATCGCCGACAAAGGTGATATTGCGCAGCCCCTCGAGGAATGCCTTGATCTTCTTGCCGCTGACCGGATTCCACGATCCGTTCTCGATGATGCTGACCTTCTTGTTCGAAAGGCCCATGGCACGCATCTCATCGAGCGCCTCCTGCATCTTGATGAAAATCTCGCCGTTATACGTCGGTGCGACGATGACCATGTGGCTGTAGCGGAAGGCCTGCGGCAGGATGTCCATCGGATCCCAGTGCGAAACGTCCATGATCCTCATGCGGTCGACGCCGTTCTCCGCGAGCTCGCAGGCGCAGATCTCCGCTGCGTTCTTCGAATTGCCGTACGGCGATGCATAGAGGATGAGCGCGCCGTTCTCCTCGGACTCATAGCGAGCCCAAGTCAGGTACGCGTTGATGTACTTGTCGAAATCCTTGCGGATGATGAAGCCGTGGAGCGGGCAGATGCGCTTGATGTCGAGCGTTGCCGCCTTCGCGATGAGCTGCTCAACAAACTTGCCGTACTTGCCGACGATCGTCGTGTAGTACTTGCGCGCCGACGGGAGCCACTCCGTCTCGAAGTGATACGCATCGGCGAAGATGTTGCCGTCATGTGCACCGAAGATACCGAAGGCGTCCGCGGAAAAGAGCGTGCCGCTCGTCTTGTCATACGTGACCATGACCTCCGGCCAGTGGACCATCGGCGCCGAAACAAAGGTATAAACGTGCTTGCCGGTGCAGAGCTCTTCGCCCTCCTTGACCTCGACATAGCGCGAATCGAGATCGGCGACGAGGAACTGCTGGAGCATCTTCTTGGTCTTCGCATTGCCGACGACCTTGACCTCCGGGTGGCGCATGATCAGATACTCGAGCGAAGCGCTGTGGTCCGGCTCAACGTGGTTGATGATAACATAATCGAGCGGTCTTCCCTGGAGCATGTGGTCGACATTCTCAAAGAAAACCTTCGCGACCGACATGTCGACCGTGTCGAGAACGACCGTCTTCTCATCGTCGACGAAATACGAATTATAAGCCATACCGTCCTGCATCGGGATGGTGCCCTCGAAGACCGAGAGCTTTCTCTCATTGCCGCCGATCCAGGAAATATCCTCCGTTACCTTATACACGCAATGCATAGAATCCTCCTTTGAAACACTCAAGCCTTGCTCCTCGAAAGAGCAAGGCGATACCTTCATCAATTTACGGCATATTATATAATTTTTGTTCTCCTATCCGCAAGGCATGAACCTTGATGTTCACACAAACAGCACTTCGCATACACGAATATGGACCCCATTTTGCCAAATTACCTATCTATAATAGCATCATTGATAAAAATCAAGAACAAACTACGGATAAATATCCAACGAAAGAAGTGAGTTTATGGACAACAAGAAAGAATCGATCAACCCGGAAATCCGCACCGCGGAAGAGGTGCTCGATGAGATGCACACCGAATCGGCAGGAACAGTATCACCGAGCACACCTATTGAAACGACAGCGACAAGCGAAGCCTCCGAAGCCATCGAAACCATCAAAACAACCGAAGCTGCGGAGACCGCACCGGAAGACCTCTACGAAGCGATGAATACCGACAGCGCCGCTTCGCCGGCAGCTGCCGGCGAAGCGCAGGCTGATACCGCCTTTGCTTCTGATGCGTTTGAAGCAGATACCGCTTCCGGCGGCGGAGGCGGCGATAAACCGCCGATCTTCGTCAAACAAGGCAAGAAGCGCAGAGACCGAAAGCGCCGAGAGATCACCTTCACGACCGGTAAGCTGGTCGCCCTCTGCCTCGTTCTCGTTCTCATCAGCTCCCTCCTAAGCTTCGGCTTCATGACGATATACGATGCGAACAAGTCCTCTTATCGTCACTTGAACAACTCGTCGCTGACGAAATCCACCGGCAGCGAGATGACCATCGAAGAGATTGCCGATCGCAACAGCGATGCCGTCGTGGAAATTCAGACCCGCGGCACGCAGAAGTCCCTGCTCGGTTCCTCCGTCACGGAGGGCGCAGGCAGCGGCGTCATCGTCAACGAAGATGGATACATCGTCACGAACTTCCACGTCATCGACGAGACGGACAACATCACGGTTCGCCTCCATAACGGTGAGACCTACAGCGCCGAGGTCGTCGGTTACGATGAGCAGCTCGATATCGCCGTCCTCAAGATCAACGCCGACGATCTCACGGCAGCCGCCCTCGGCTCCAGCGAAGAGCTCGCCGTCGGCGACCTTGCAGTCGTCATCGGCAACCCGCTCGGACAGCTCGGCGGCACGGTCACGCAGGGCATCATCAGTTCGACGGATCGCTCCATCTCCCTCGAGGGAAGAACGCGCTCGCTGATTCAGACAGATGCGGCCATCAATTCCGGTAACTCCGGCGGCGGTCTCTTTAACAGCAAGGGTGAACTGGTCGGTATCGTCGTCGCCAAGGGCGCAGGCGTCGGCGTCGAGGGTCTCGGATTCGCCATTCCGATCGACGATGTTGCCAAGCAGATCGACGACATCATCAACAACGGCACCGTCACCGGACGCCCGGCCATCGGCATCTCCGTCAGCGATGCCACCTACTCACGCTCCAATCAACCGGCCGGCGCTTACGTCGAAGAGGTTTCGGGCCGCAATGCCGAGAAGGCCGGTCTCAAGGTCGGTGACGTCATCACCGCGGTGGATGATACCAAGGTCAGCTCAGCCAACGAATTGATTGAAGCCGTCCAGCAGCACAATATCGGCGATACGGTGGATCTCACCATCATCCGCGACGGACAGGAAGACACAATCAGCGTCAAGCTCGAGAGCACCGCAGGAAACAATTAGTACTGTTCCATATATAACATACAAAGCAAACAGCGAGGTACGGAAAGCTCCGTGCCTCGCTGTTTTTTGCAGCACATCATTAACATTCCTATCAACCGAACCTTACGCGAACGGCCACGATAACAAGGAAATACAGAATCATGAATCCGTATGCGATTCGATCCGCTTTGGTATAGACCAGAGGGTACATCTTTGTTGTCGGACCTTCGCCGCGATAACCGCGTGCTTCCATCGCCATCGCCAGATCCGAGGATCGACGAACCGTCGAGAGGAAGAGCGGAACGAGCACCGAGTAGATATTCTTGCACTTCTTCGCGACGGAACAATGCTTGAACTCCACGCCGCGGGATGCCTGCGCATCCATAAGATCGTTCATCTCTTCAATCATAACCGGAATGAAACGGAAAGCAATCATAACGATGAGTGCCATCTCGTGAACCGAAACATGCATCTTCTCTAAAAAGCGACAGGATCTCTCCAAACCGTCGGCCAGCATACGCGGCGTCGAGGTATAAGAGAGCAGCGACGCGCTGACGATCATCAGCGCGATGCGCGATGTCATTCTTATCGCCACCCGCAGACCTTCCCATGTAAACTCAAAGATCCACAGTCTCGCGAAAACCTCACCGGAAGTGATGGTCATCCGAAAGAAGAGGGTGAAGATCAATAAGATGATAATCCCCCGAAGACCCTTCAGCAAATAACCAAACGGGACTTTGGCCAGACGATAGACCGCCAGGACCAGGATGAAGCTCGGAATATACCACCAAGGATTCTTCGTAATGAACAAGGTCACGATGAAGAGAAAAGTCCCCATCAGCTTGGTCCGAGGATCCAGGCTGTGAATAACCGACTCACTCGGATAATATTGTCCAATGGTGATATCACGCATGACGCCCTCCTCTCTTCTCGTCGAAGGCCTTCCGTATCATAACTTCAGCTTCTTCGACGGACACGGCCGGACGAGGAAGAGGAAGACCGGCCTTCAGCAGTTTCTCCGTGGCCGATGTGATCTGCGGAACACCGATGCCCAGCTCACGCAGCTTGTCGGTCTCCGTGAAAATCTCTTCCGGGGTCCCTTGCAGCACCAGCCGTCCTTCATCCAAGACAAGAATGCGATCCGCGTACTGTGCGACATCCTCCATATGGTGTGACACCTGAATGATGGTCAGCCGGCTCTCCTCCTTAATCCGTTCCACCAAATCAAAGATCATATACTTCGTCTGCGGATCGAGACCCGCCGCCGGCTCATCCATAATGAGAATTCTCGGCTTCATGGCCAGAACGCCGGCAATGGCAACGCAACGCTTCTGTCCGCCCGAAAGCTCGAACGGACTTCGGTCATAAAGCGACTCATCGATACCCACGAGTTCCAAAGCGTCCCGTGCCGAAGCCTTTACCTCCTCTTCGCTCATGCCGAGGTTCTTCGGTCCGACGCAGACATCCATGAATACGGTGCGGCCGAACAGCTGTTGCTCCGGGTATTGAAACACCAATCCGACTTCTTTTCGCAAATGCGAAAGGCGGTAGTTCTTTTCATAGATCGATGTCCCGAGGAAGCGTATATCCCCGCTCGAGGCCTTCAGAAGGCCGTTGAGGTGTTTCATAAGCGTCGTTTTGCCCGATCCCGAGCTTCCAATCAGTCCGATATACTCCCCTTCACCGATTTCAAACGAAACGTCATGAAGAACAGGACACTCATTGACAGTCCCCGGCGCATATGTGAACTTCAGATGTTCAATTTGCATCAACATGTCTCTTCTCCTGTTCCCTCATAGAGTCTCATGATTTCTTCCGTCAACTCCTCTTCCGTCAAAATCGGCGTCTTCAGCGCGAAGCCTTGCTCTTTGAGCTTGTTCCCGAGTTGCGTGACCTGAGGCATGTCCATCTTGACCCGTTCAAGAAGCTCCGTGTCGCCGAAAATCTCTCGCGGCGTTCCCTGCTTCAGGACGTGACCCTTCTCCATCAGAATGATGGAATCCGCTCCGACAGCTTCATCCGTGTGATGCGTGATAAGGACAATCGTGATACCTTTCTCCTTGTTTAAACGATGAATAATCGACAGAATCTCCTTGCGTGATTTCGGGTCCAGCATCGCTGTAGGCTCATCCAGCACAATGCAGGAAGGGAGCACCGAAAGCACACCGGCAATGGCTACACGCTGCTTCTGACCGCCCGACAATCTCGTAGGAGAAACTTTCCGCTTATTCAAAAGTCCGACAGCCCGAAGGCTGTCGGTCACATTTTGACGAATCGTTTCTGTAGGAAGATTCCGGTTCTCCGGTCCGAAGGCCGTATCTTCTTCTACACTCGTTCCCACGATTTGATTATCGGGATTCTGAAAGACCATGCCGACAAGATCTCGAATCGTCCAAAGGTTCTGCGCATCCTTCGTGTCCTTGCCGTCGACCCATACGGTCCCTTCATCCGGAAGAAGCAGAACATTCAGATGTTTCGCCAAAGTCGACTTGCCCGAACCATTCGATCCGAGGATGACGACAAACGAGCCGGTCGAAATCTCAAGCGAAACGCCGTCAAGGACGACCTTCGAGAACTTCTCGCCGTCAGGCTCCCATACATCATAATGATGTACCAAATCTTGAATTTTAATCATATAAATCCTTCTTTGAAAACTCGAGGTATCTCTAAGCGCTCTCGTTGTTCTTCTTGAAGTTCGCGAGGAACTGCATCGGAATCGCACGAATCAATGCCCAAGCGATAATGCAGGTGCCGATCTTATCAATCAGGTTCGATGCAACATTACGCAGGAAGGACGCCTGGAAGATGTCGTGGCCACTCTGAACGAGGGACATAACGAGAACATCCGAGAAAGAACCATTCAGTCCGCCGTAAACGAAGATGCCGATCGGCGTTCCGATTGCCGGGCATACGAAGCTGAGAACAAGACCCGTGATGAGTGCACTGACAAACGTCCACTTGAACTTCTTGCCGACAAGACCGACGATGAGACCGACCGCCATGTTGACGAGGCAGAACGGAATGTCGGAAACGCTGTAGATGAGACCCGTGATGATGTTGCTGAGCGCTCCGACGATGACGCCCGGAACCGGTCCGAACAGTGCAGCCGTCAGAACGGTACCCAGCGTATCGAGGTACAGCGGAATGCCGAGTGCAGAGGTGATGATGCCGAGTACGATGTTCATCGCAACAGCGACACCGCAGAATGCGGTAAGATAAACCTTTCTGTTTTTCATGGTAAACCTACTCTTTCTTAATTCTACGAATTACCTTTGGGAAAGGAGATCGACGGTCTCATTCATCGAGAGAATCGGGATATTCAAGCCTCTTTCGACCAGTCCCTTTTCGACCTGCTGCATAAAGACGCCTGACTCTTCCTTCATCACCAGCTTCTTCTTAATGTCCTCTACGGTCTCCCCGTCTGTACCAAGCTCACCACCCCATGCACCGGTGCATGTCAGGCGATAGCCGCAGCTCGGACTCCCCTCCACCGAAACGATGCCAAGAATCTCGTATTCCTCCGGGTAGGAAGCATATTCCTCCAGCTGAAGGAAAACCGGTTCCAGCATTCGCTTGCTTTCCTCGCGGAAATGCGGATGAGAGAATTGATCTCTGACATGGCCCCAGCGACGGCTTCCGTACAGAATAAATTCCGGGCAAGGAAGCTGTATCACCTGCACATTCTTCTCTACAATCGAGCGAAGCAGGCGGTCCCTGACGAGATACTCCTCGGCCAAATCGCTTTCATCGGTTTTGACCTTCGAGGCGGTATTAAGAATACAGTGAGACAGAACGACAATGGTCTTCATGAGATCTTCCTTTCTCCATTTACAATACTCGTCAAGTATAATACCTTCCTCCGTCTCATCTATATAGAAAATATCGATATTGTTCGTTTATAAACTATCGATTCTTTATGCGATTTCTCTGTCTTTTCTTTGATGCAAAGCAAAAGAGAGAGGAAGCGCTGCTTCCTCCCTCGCTTTTACGCTTATTCAAGACCCTTCTCCGCCGCGGCCTCTTCCCCGCGCTTGATGCTTTCGTACGCATACGTGCGAAGCGTCCGAATGTGAAGGCGCAGTTCCTTCTGCGCGCGCTCGGCGTCCCCGTCAAAGAGCGCCTGGATGAGCCGGCGATGCTGCTCCTTCATCGTATCAAAATGCTCCGGCTCCTCGTAGCACGTGTAGCGGATTCGCATCGAAAGCTCCTGCGTGATGCGGATCAGCTTGTACAGCAGGTTGTTGCCGGTGCTGCGGACGATGCATTGATGGAGCTTGGTGTCCCACTCGACCGCCGCATCCTTCTCTCGGCGATCCGCCGCGACCTCGAACATCTTCATCATGCGAAGCAGGCTTTGACGATCCTCCTCGTCCATGCGCTGTGCCGCATAATAGCAGGCGATGCCTTCGAGATTCTCGCGGACCTCGAAGATCTCGAGCACCTCATCCATCGAAATCGGCGCGACATAGGATCCGTGACGCCCTTCGATCTGTACAAGCCCCTCGGAAGCAAGCGTGCGCACGGCCTCACGAATCGGCGTGCGGCTGACATTCATCTCCTCCGCCAGCTCCACCTCCATAAGGCGCATGTGCGGCGGGAATTCGCCGGTCAGGATCTTGCGCTTCAAATTCAAATAGACCAGCTCGCGAAGCGGTCTCTGCATATTATCATTCCAATCCTTCATGTCCCCCTCCTGTTCGGGTCGCCCAAAGCTGCCACTCCGGTTTCCACCAAGAAGCGGCTCGGACGGCCTCTGCATTCGGCTCACTACCCTCCGGATAGTATGCTGCGACGGTCGGCCCACTCCCGCTCATGAGCACCTGCTCCGCCGCAAGATGCTCCTTCATCGCTTCGGCAAGTGCCTTCGCTTCCTCATAATGTGCGAACGTATAAGCCTCCATATCATTCGTGAAAAGCGCGCCTTCGCCGGACGTCCGCTCCATCGCATCCATCCCGCGGTAGACCTCCGCCGTCGAAACAGCGATGCCCGGATTCGCGAGCAGGACGTCGAAGCCGCGCGCTTCACACGGCTCGATGATCTCTCCGAGACCGGAGACCCACGCGGCCGTCGTCGCCTCCCCGAGGCCCTCAAGCCCCTCGAGACATTTCCTATTATAAGCCGCATTCATGAAGAGCGAGAACGGCACATCGGCTCCGACCGCCGCTCCGATTGCCATCAGCTCGCGAAGCGAATACGGATTCCCGCGAAGCGCATGCAGCGCCAGCATCGCTGCCGCCGCATTCCCGCTGCCGCCGGCAATCCCTGCCGCCACCGGAAGCTCCTTCTCCAGGACGAAGAGGACCGCATGCTCCTCCTCCGAGAGCTTCCCGTCAGCCTCCAGGCGACCTGCCAAGGTCCTCACCCCTTTGACGATCAAATTATCCTTTCCCATTGGCACGCGGCTTCCGTCCGCAGCCATGATGAACGAATGCCCGGCATGCTCGAAGCAGTACATGTCGAGCCCCGGCTCTTTCGTTCCGACATCCGCATATCCCGCCGTCAGGCGGTCTGCCAGCTCCACGCCCTGCATCAGGGAGCGGATCTCGTGATAGCCGTCACTCCGCTTCGCCCCGACCCCGAGGGAAAGATTGATCTTCGCATGCGCGCGAAGCACGATAGACTCCTGCTTCTTCATGACGCATCTCCTTTTCCTTCCAAAAAGGCGGAGACGCTGATGCATCTCCGCCGTATTCTTTATTTATGATGCGAAGCACGCTGACGCGTCTTGCTCTGCTGACGCTTCGTCTGCTCCTGCTTCTTCTTGCCTCTTCCGGAGATGTACTTGCCGCCGACCTCCGCAATCGGACGCGGATCGTGCACCTTGTAGACATAAGGCAGAAGAGCGGCCACATCGAGGATCTCATCCTCGTCCTTGATCATGCCCTTGCGTCTTGCTCTCTTCTCGGCCTTGGCACGGCGCTTCTCCTCTTCCGCGATGACCTCTTCGACCGACTTGCCGGTGCGCTTCGCCTCGCGATAAGGATTGAACTTCGCTTCGCCCTTCTCCTTCGAGAGCTTATCCTCATTCTTCTGATTCATCGTCTGGCGAACCGTGAAGAACATGATACCGCCGAACATGAGAGCCATCATGACCATGTTGACCATCATATTGAAGCGCTGGTTGAAGGTGCGGAAGGTGATCTCGATATCCTCGCCCAGCGTGTTGCCCTCAGCGTCCATGAAATTCTTATCGACGATGAGCGTATAATCCGAGTTGTTCTCGATGGTATATTTCTTGTCCGTCGTGTCGATGAGAACGAGCATCAGACCGTCCGCGCTGTCCTGCGTGAGGACATTGATCGGAACCTTCTTGCCGTCCTTATCCACGATGGAGACGCACTTCTCGTTATTCGCCTCGGCTTTCTCTCCCGAAATCGAATGGTTAAACTCCAGCTTGACGCCGGCATTCTCCATCGACGTATTCTTCTGTCCGTCTTTCGGATAACTGGACTTCAGCGCAAAGGCGCTGCCATCGGCCGCAAAGGCCGCAACGCTGCTCATCGCAAGCATCATGATCGTCAAGAGTGCGATCAGACCTCTCTTCTTCATTCTCTACTCCTCCGGTTATTGGTTATTCTCACCCTGCTGGTGATGTTCGCACGTCTGGGAAGTCTCCTCGGCTCGCTTCTTCCTTCGGAGCTGTGCCTTCGTGATGCGAAGCTCCCGAAAAAAGCTCGAAAGCGCTTCGGCACATTCTTCCTGAAGGACGCCTCGCGTCACCTCGATCTCGTGGTTCAATCGCTCGCAGGCCGTGATATCAAATACCGAGCCCGAAGCCCCGTTCTTCGGATCCATCGTCCCGATGACAAGGCGCTCCATCCGCGACAACACCATCGCCCCGGCGCACATCGCGCAGGGCTCCAGCGTCACATACAGCGTGCAGCCGAGCAGCCACTTCGATCCGAGTCTCGCTTCCGCCTGATCCATCGCCAGCATCTCTGCATGCGCGGAGGAGGAAGCATACGTCTCCACAAGATTATAAGCGCGCGACAGAATCTCTCCATCCTTCACGATGACCGCGCCGACCGGAACCTCCCCGGTCTCCGCCGCCTTCTCGGCTTCACGAAGAGCCTCGCGCATATACCTCTCATCTGTTTCCATATCCGTTGTAGTCTATCATAAAAGTGCACTCATTTCAACACATGAAAAAAGGACGGCGCTTCAGCGCCGTCCTGCTTTCTGCGTCGGAATCCCGATCTTAGAAAAGACTTACTTATCGTGCTCGTTCATCCACTCGATAGCCATCTTCGTATAATCATCATTGCGTTCTACGAAGCAGGTGTGGTGTGCGTTCTCAAAGAGAACCCACTTCGAGTTCGGAATTTCGTCATACATCGTCTTCGCGATGATCGGTGCGCAGAGGTCCTCATTGCCGGAAACGATCAGCGACGGAATCTCGATCTCATGGAGACGATCGACATACTCGAAATCCTTGAGCGATCCGGTCGGAGCGAACTCATTCGGACCCCAGCCGTAGAGATAAGCCTCGTTGCCCTTCTTCTTCGGACGCGTCAGGCACTCCGGGGAATCCTCGGTGATCGGATAATCGCAATATCTGCGCATGTACTCCGCAACAGCCTCTTCATAAGCCTCGCCCGAGAAATCGCCCGTATCAAGAGCATGATAAATCGCCTCACGCATATCCTCCGGCATCATCTTGATGCGGCGAAGTCCCTCGCGCTCCCACATGCTGCTGCTCGGGTGACCGCTGGAGATGATGTAGGACTTGATGCCCTTCGGGTGACGATCGATCGCATAGCAGATCTGCATCATGCCGCCCCAGGACTGACCGACGATGTGAAGCTCGTCGAGGTGGAGATACTCACGAAGAGCATCGAGCTCATCGAGCCACGTCTCCTGCGTCCAGAGCTCCGGATGTCCGTCCAGATAGGACTCACCGCAGCCGAGCTGGTCATACATGATGACCTGACGATCGTCCTCGTCGGCAATGCGATCGAGAACCTCAAAGTAGTTGTGCGTCGATCCCGGTCCGCCGTGGAGGCAGAGGAGCGGAGCCTTGCCGTTGTCCTTCTTCTCACCGACGATACGATAATAGGTCTTCCAATCCAGGAATGGCATATAGCCTTCAGTAATCTTTGCCATTTTTTTAACCCTCCCATTGATAAAAATCCGCGGCCCAGTATTGAGCCGCGGGGTCTCAACCATGTGATTGATGAGTGAGATATTCTCTCCGTCAGATTCGATTATTCTCCGTCCGGAACAACGATCGGCTCATCCTTCGGATACTCGTTCAGAACGTCGCATCCATCCTCCGTGATATAGAGGATATCCTCGATACGAACGCCGATGCCCTCATCATAGAGGTAGATTCCCGGCTCAACCGAGAAGCACTGACCCGGCTGGATGATCTCATCGTTAACTGCCGAAACATCGCCTGCCTCGTGATCCTCGAGACCGATGGAGTGGCCCGTTCTGTGCGTGAAGTACTCACCGTAGCCCATCTCCGTGATGTAATCTCTTGCAGCCTTGTCGACATCGCTCATCTTGTTGCCAGGCTTCGCAGCAGCGATACCTCTCTTGTTAGCCTCGAGAACGATGTTGTAGATCTCTCTCTGTCTGTCGCTGATCTCGCCGATGAAGACCGTTCTCGTGATGTCTGAAGCATAGCCCTTCCACATACCGCCGATGTCGAGAACGACGGAATCGCCGTGCTTACCCTTCGTCTCATCCGTGACGTGGTGTGGGTCTGCTCCGCTCTTGCCATAGCCCGTGATCGGATCGAACGAAAGTCCTTCGAATCCAACCTCAGCGCAGAGCTCCTTGACCTTCTCCTCGAGCTCGATCTCCGTGAGGCCCTTAACGACCCATGGGATCAGCTTATCCATAACCTGGTCGATCTTCAGAGCGGACTCCTTCATGATTCTGTGCTCATTCTCGTCCTTGATCTGACGAACCTTGTCGACGATGAGGGAGCCGTTAACCCAAGCGGAACCGCCCTTGAGCTCCTGGAGTCTCAGGAGGAAGTGTGCCGGCCAGTTCTTGTCAACACCGACAACCTTATCCTTCTGGATGTACTGGCAGAGAACCTCAACGCCGTCCTCGATATCATCGAAATACGTGATCGGAACTCCGAGGTCCTCCGTCTGCGGGAAGAGCTTGTTGATGACAAGCTGCTTGTCTCCGTCAACGTTGACATAAAGAGCGAGCATTCTCTCACCCGGAGCAAATCTCTTACCGAGGAGATAGAAGATGCTGAGCGGGTCCGTGATGATGAGCTGAGGAACTTCCTTCTCCTTCATCATCGCTACAATGCGACCAAGTTTTGCATTATCAAGCATAATGTGTCCTCCGTTTCTTCTATAGCCGGCCCCGCAGGGAGCGAGGCCCACAAATAGATATTAGCAATATCATTATAGCACGCACTCGAACAGGCGCAAGAACTTATTAGATGGCTCTCGTGTACTCCTTCAGCCACTCGAGTTCCTCTTCGTCCATGTACGGAGCGAGCTTCTCGTAGCACTGCGCATGGTAATCGTTCAGCCACTCGCGCTCGGACTTCGTCAGCTCTTCCGGATCGATACCGTCGAGGTCGATCGGAACGAAGTTGAGCGTCTCGAAGTGCATGAACTGGCCGTACTTGTTCTTCTCGCCCTTAACCGTGACGAGGTTGTTCTCGATACGAATACCGAAGTAACCTTCCTCGTAGATGCCCGGCTCGTTCGTGATGCACATGCCCTCTTCGAACTGGTGATGCTCATTCTTCGAAGGAACGATGTACCAACGGAAGCCCGTCGGCGGCTCATGGATGCTGCCGAGGTAGCCGAAGCCGTGGCCCGTGCCGCACTGGAAGTCCTTGTTGAGATCCCAGATCGGCTTACGAGCGAGGACGTCGAGCGACCAGCCGTGGTTGCCGTAGAGGAAGTTAGCGACCGAGAGGTTCTGCATCGCGCGATAGACGGCCGTGTAATACTTCTTCATCTCCGGCGTGATGGATCCGAGAATCGTCGTTCTCGTGATATCCGTCGAACCCTCATAATAACCGCCGCCCGTGTCCGAGAGGAGCATGCCGCCCTCTTCCAGCGTCGCATCCGTCTCCGGCGTCGGCGAATAGTGCATCATCGCCGCATTCGGACCGAAGGCCTGGAGCGGCTCGAAGGAATCGCGGATATATCCTTCCTGCTGCTGACGGAACCAGGTCAGCTTATCGACGCAGGTGAGCTCCGTAATCTTTTCCTTATTATAGTTCTTCTTGACCCAGCAGATGAACTTCGTCAGCGCAACGCTGTCCTTGAGCTCTGCCTTGCGAATATTCTCGATCTCGACCGGGTTCTTCATCGCCTTCATGAGGATGGTCGGATTCGCGCCCTCGACGACCTTGCAGTTCAGGTTCTTATAGAGCGCATAATTCATCTTCATCGGGTCGATGAGGACGACTTCATCTTCGCCGAGTTTCTTGGCATCCTCATAGATATCATTATACGGGCAGACCTCGATGTGATACTTCTCATATTCTGCACGGAGCTCATCGTTCAGCTTTCTCTCATCGATATAAAGCTTCGCTTCGTCCTTCGTGACGAGTGCATAAGCGAGGACGAGCGGGAAGAAATCGATATCATCACCGCGCGTATTAAAGAGCCAAGCGACATCGTCCAGCGAAGCGACGATGTGAGCCGTGGCGCCGACTTCGGCCATCTTCTCGCGAACGCGCTCCAGCTTGTGACCCGTATTCTCACCGGTGTACTTCTCCTCGAGGAAGAAGGCCGGCTTCTCCGAAAGCGGCGGTCTGTTCTCCCAGACCTCGCTGACGAGATCCTGTTCGTAATCGATGGTGACATTCTTGCCGGCAAGCGCTTCTTCATAAGCCTGTCCGTCGCCCATCGAGAGGACACGTCCGTCAAAGGCAACCTTGCCGCCTTCCGGAACATTCATGGCAACCCATTCGACCGTTCCCGGCGTATCGTCAACGAACATCTTCATCAAATGAACGCCGCTGCCCTCAAGCTCCGTGTTGGCCTGCGTGAAGTAACGACCGTCCGTCCAGAGACCGGCATCGTCCTTCGTGATGGCAACCGTTGCATACGAGCCGGTGAATCCGGTGACGAAGCGGATGGCCTTGAAGTGCTCTCCGACGTACTCACTCTGGTGGAAGTCCGCCATAGGAATAACATAAGCATCGATGCCGCGCTCTTCCATGAGCTTGCGAATGGCGGCAACATTCTTTGCTGCTTCTGTCATAGTGATTCCTCCTTTTATTTCGTTGAACTTGTTAAAGAACCCCGATTTGTACTATGTTCCGGTTAGAATTATAACACTCTCGAACGCGCTTGCACATGGTACTTTTCTGATGGATAATTGATTTATGATTTTAGATATTTTGATTTTGCTGATTTTCTGCATCTGCACCGTTCGAGGTCGCACCGCCGGCTTCCTCCGCTCGCTCGGCCGCCTTGCCGGGTGGGCGCTCGGCATCATTCTCGGCGTGCTTTATGCAGAAGAATTCTCTTCCATTATTAAGATGACCCCGTTCGACGATTTCATGCGTGACCGCTTGATGGAGCACTTCAAGGATGAGACCGTCGATCTTGCCATGCTCTTTCCGGAGTTCCTCCACGACCGCCTGAAGGAGATCGGCATGGAGGGCCTCCGCACGACCGTAAACCACTTCACGGATTTCACGATGACCCTCCTCGCCTTCGGCATCATCATCGGTGTGACCGTCTTCCTCTTTTCCAGGGTCTTTCGCAGAAAAGGCCGCCCCCGCACCCTCATCGGTGCGGCGGATGCCGCAGCCGGCATCCTGTGCGGCGCTCTCAAAGGCGTGATCCTCATCCTGCTCCTCCTCGCCCTGCTCCTTCCGGTCACCGGCTTCTTCGCCCCGAGCTGCCTGACCGCCGTCAACGAGCAGCTCAATCATTCGCTATTGGCAGGATTGATCTATGATCATAATCCATTAATATTCTTTGTCTCCAAACTCCCGATCTAGCCCCGCACAAGATTGAATTTGAAGGGGTACTGTGCTACTATCAAAATGTACGTGTAAGTATACAATGGAGGTATTATTAAGATGGACAGAAAGACTCCGCTCTACGATGAGCATGTCAAATGCGGTGGTACCATTGTACCGTTCGGCGGCTTCCTGCTCCCGGTTCAGTACGAGACGGGCATCAAGCAGGAGCACATGGCTACCCGCACCGCATGCGGCCTCTTCGACGTCTCCCACATGGGAGAGATCCTCGTTCAGGGACCGGATGCCGAGAAGTATCTCAATCATCTTCTCACCAACGATTACACCGGACTCAAGGACAACCACGCGCGTTACAGCCCGATGTGCAATGAGCACGGCGGCACGGTCGATGATTTGATCGTCTATCGCAAGGCGGAGGGCGATTATTTCGTCGTCGTCAACGCAGCGAACCGCGAGAAGGATTTCGCCTGGATGAAGGATCATGTCATCGGCGATGTCACGGTCACCGATGTCGGTGATGAGTGGGGTCAGCTCGCACTCCAGGGTCCGAAGGCCGAGACCATCCTCTCCAAGGTCGCTCCGGCAGAGAGCATCCCGGCAGGATATTATACCTGCGTATTCGATGCCACGCTCGAGGGCATGCCTTGCATGATTTCGCGCACCGGTTATACCGGCGAGGACGGATTCGAGATCTACATGCCGGCCGATAAGGCGGTAGATTTCTGGAACATCCTCCTCGAAGCCGGCAAGGAAGAGGGCCTCATCCCGTGCGGGCTCGGCGCACGCGACACGCTTCGCCTCGAAGCCGGCATGCCGCTCTACGGACACGAGATGAACGATGAGATCAGCCCGAAGGTCGCTGCGCTCAGCTTCGCCATCAAGATGGACAAGCCGGAATTCATCGGCAAGGAAGCCATTGCGAAGGAGATAGAGGAAGGCCTCAAGATCCGCCGCGTCGGCATCAAGGTCACGGGCCGCGGCATTCTCCGCGAAGAGTGCAAGGTCTACCGTGACGGCGAGGAGATCGGTATCACGACCTCCGGCACCTATCTCCCTTACCTGCAGGGCTCCTATGCCATGGCTCTCGTCAAGAGCGAAGCCCGCGAGATCGGCGCTCCTTGCGAGGTCGAGGTCCGCGGTCGCCGCATCGCCTGCGAGATGTGCAAGGTTCCTTTCTATAAGAGAGAGAAATAGCATCACCCGAGTCTGTTGCTGCCGTGCCTTCAGGATGCCGCGCAGCGCAGCTCATGTATCCATTATCATTTCATCCATCAGAAGGAGGACATCATGATCGATCCAAAAGAACTCAAGTATTCCAAGTCCCATGAGTGGGTTCGCTACGACGGCGACGATGCTTACATCGGTATCACCGATTATGCACAGCACAGCCTCGGCGACCTCGTATTCCTGAATCTCCCGGAGGTTGACGATGCTGTCACGGCCGGCGAGGCTTTCGGCGATCTCGAGTCGGTTAAGGCCGTTTCGGATGTCATCTCCCCGGTCAGCGGCGTTGTCGCTGATATCAACGAGGATCTCCTCGACGCACCGGAAGAGATCAACAACGAGCCTTATGAGGCTTGGTTCATCAAGGTTACCGACATCACGGAGACAGAAGAGCTCCTCGATGCGGACGCCTATGATCAGTTCGTCCAGGAGGAAGAGGCATAAGCAATCGCATCTTCTAAAGCGGGACCGGCCGACCGGTCGGTCCTTTTTTTCACATTGAACAGGAGGTTCACATTGGGCACCTACATTCCTGATACACACGAAGAACAGCTGGCCATGCTGCACGAAATCGGCTACAAGGATTGGGATGACCTCTTCAAGGACATTCCGAAGGAAGCCTTCGTCAAGGGCGAGCTGAATCTTCCGGAAGGCAAGTCGGAGCTCGCGGTCTATCAGATGCTCGCGAACATGGCTGCGAAGAATCACATTTATCGCGCGATTTTCCGCGGCGCCGGCGCTTATAATCACTATGTCCCGACCATTGTCGAGACCGTCAGCTCCAAGGAGGAGCTCCTGACGGCTTACACGCCGTACCAGGCCGAGATCAGCCAGGGCGTGCTCCAGTCCATCTTCGAATACCAGACGATGATCTGCGAGCTCACCGGCATGGAGATCTCAAACGCGTCCCTCTACGACGGCGGTTCCGCTGCTGCGGAAGCCTGCCACATGACGATCGACAGACGTCACAGCACCGTCTACATTTCCGAGGCCGTCGATCCTCGCGTCCGCGACGTCATCAAGGGTTATACCTTCGGCCGCGGCACGGACATTCGCTTCGTCCCGGTCAAGGACGGCGTCACCGATCTCGAAGCCCTCAAGAGCATGCTGGCAGAGGGCAAGGCTCCGGCTGCGCTCCTCATGCAATACCCGAACTACTACGGCATCATCGAGGATGCCGATGCCATGGCTTCGCTCATCCATGAGGCGGGCGGCCAATTCATCATGCACGTCAATCCGATCGCCCTCGGCATTCTGAAGACCCCGGGCGAAATCGGCGCCGACATCGTATCCGGCGAAGGACAGCCGCTCGGACTCGGTCTCGCTTACGGTGGTCCGTACCTCGGCATTCTCGCCTGCTCGCAGAAGAACATGCGCAAGATCGTCGGAAGACTCGTCGGTGAGACGGTCGACTCCAACGGCGACCGCGGCTTCGTTCTGACGCTCCAGGCTCGTGAACAGCACATCCGCCGCGAAAAAGCCTCGTCCAATGTCTGCTCCAACGAGGCACTCTGCGCACTCCGCGCTTCTGTCTACCTGGCAGCCGTCGGCCCGAAGGGTCTCAAGGACCTCGCTACGCAATGCACCTCGAAGGCGCATTATCTCGCCGGAGAGCTCGCTTCGGCCGGCATGGACCTTGTCTATGACAAGCCGTTCTTCCACGAATTCGTCACGACCTGCAAAGATGCGCCGAAGCTCCTCGCCGCACTGGCAGAGAAGGACATCCTCGGAGGACTTCCGCTCTCCGATCATGAGATTCTCTGGTGCACGACCGAGCTCTCGACCAAGGAAGACATGGACCTCATCGTCCGCACGGCAAAGGAGGTGCTCGCATGAAATTAGTATTTGAACGCAGCGTTCCGGGTCGCGGCCAGGACATCTTCTCCCCGTGCGATGTACCGGTATCGCTTCCTTCCGTTCCGCTTCGCGCGGAGGAGCCGAAGCTCCCGGAGATCTCCGAGAACGAGCTCGTCCGCCATTACACCAAGCTCGCAAAGAGAGCGCACGGCGTCAATGACGGCTTCTATCCTCTCGGCTCCTGCACGATGAAGCACAACCCGAAGATCAATGAGCGCGTCGCAGCCCTTCCGGGCTTCACGAACGTTCACCCGCTGCAGCCGGCCGAAACGGTCACCGGCTGTACCGAGGTTCTCGACACCCTCGAGGATTATCTCTGCGAGATTACGGGCATGGATGCCATCACCTTCCAGCCGGCAGCCGGCGCACAGGGTGAGTTCACGGGACTGCTCCTCATCAAGTCCTATCACCACGACCGCGGTGACGATCAGCGCAATGAGATCATCATCCCGGATTCGGCCCACGGCACGAACCCGGCCTCGGCAACCATGGCCGGTTATAAGACGATCGTCACGAAGTCGAACGAGGACGGCATGATCGACCTCGAGGATCTCAAGAGCAAGCTCAGCGACAAGACGGCCGGACTCATGCTCACGAATCCGAACACGGTCGGCATCTTCGATACGAATATCTTCGAGATCACGCGCCTCGTCCACGAGGCCGGCGGTCTCTGCTACTACGACGGCGCCAACCTGAAGGCCGTCATCGGTCTCGTCCGTCCGGGAGACATCGGCTTCGACGTCATCCACCTGAACCTCCACAAGACCTTCTCGACGCCTCACGGCGGCGGCGGTCCCGGCAGCGGTCCGGTCGGATGCAAGGATTTCCTCAAGGAGTTCATGCCGGGACTCCGCGTCCGCGAGGTCGAGGGTAAGCCGGTCTATACACGTGCACCGAAGAGCTACGGCAATATGACGGGCTTCTACGGCAACTTCCTCGTCAACGTTCGCGCGCTGGCTTATATCGCCTTTAACGGCCGCGAGGGCATTCCGATGCTCGCGAAGAATGCCGTTCTCAACGCGAATTACATGATGGAGAAGCTCAAGGATATCTATCCGATGGCTTATAACCGCACCTGCATGCACGAGTTCGTCATGGGCCTCGGCAAATTCGAGAAGGAGAATCACGTCTCCGCCCTCGACATCGCCAAGGCGCTCCTCGACTTCGGCATCCATCCGCCGACGATGTACTTCCCGCTCATCGTCGACGAGGCGCTCATGATCGAGCCGACCGAAACAGAATGCAAGGAGGTCCTCGACGAGGCCATCGAAGCCTTCCGCAAGATCTACGAAACGATGCTGGCGGCTCCGTCGCAGGTCGTCCAGTCCCCGGTCTCCACACCGGTCCGCAGACTCGACGAAGTCAAGGCGGCCAGAGAACCGGTACTCCGCTATACATTCGAATAGGCGGAAATACATCCGCTCCCTCCGGAGCGGCGGTAGCTGTCCGAAGTGCCCCGGCGCCCTGCCGGGGCTTTTTCAAGCCCGAAAAGCTGTATGCGATTTCTTTGAAATGCTGCTCGGGTCAACCGATTTCCAACCGAAAAGAGAGATTTATGAAGCTTCGTTATACTATCAGCAAATGCACCGACCCGTTCACCAACCTCGCCACGGAAGAATATCTCACCTTCCGCGCGCCGAAGGACGAGGTGCTCCTCTTCCTCTGGCAGAATGCGAACACGGTCGTCATCGGCAAGAATCAAAATGCCTGGCGCGAGTGCCGCGTCGAAGCCATGAAGGCCGAGGGCTGCAAGCTCGCCCGGCGCATGTCCGGCGGCGGCGCCGTCTATCACGACCTCGGCAACCTCAATTTCACCTTTATCGCCCGCGAAGGGCTCTATGACATCCCGAAGCAGACGGAGGTCATTCTGGAAGCGGTCCGCTCCCTCGGCATCCCGGCCGTCAAAAACGGGAGAAACGACCTCACCGTCGATGACATGAAATTCTCCGGCCACGCCTATTACCGCAGCCGCGGCTATTGCTACCACCACGGGACCCTCATGCTGGATGTCGACCCGGAGCCGCTCACGCGCTACCTCGCCGTCTCGGCCGAAAAGCTCCGCTCGAAAGGCGTGAAATCCGTTCGTTCCCGCGTCACGAATCTCCGAGACCATTGCCCGGACCTCACAAAGGAGCGGATGATCAAGGCGCTTCTCACGGCCTTTGCCAAGCTCTATACCGAGAACGCCGATACCTCTTCGCTTATGGAAAAGGCCTCTTCCGAGACGCTGCTCGGCCGCCTTGAATACCTCCCGCTGCCGGACCCGACGGAAGACGCTGCGCTCGCAGAGCTCACGGAGCGTTATGCCTCGGACGAGTGGCGCTACGGGGCGAGAATTCCGTTCAATACGGAGGTCTCACGCCGCTTCCCGTGGGGCGAGGTCCATGCGGTCCTGGAGGTGAACGAGGGGCGCATCCGTCAGGCGGCCCTTTATTCCGATTCGCTCGAAACCGAAATCTTCCGTCTCCTGGCAGACCGGCTTAACGGCACTCCTTATACTCGGAGAGCTCTCCTCGATGTTTACGAAGACTTCACAGATTCTCACACGTTCGATACGAATTCCTATGCTAGTATAGATTTGTATCGAACGATTGCGCGAGACATCTGTTCCCTTCTGGCCGAGCAAATATCTTAAAGCCAAGATAACAGATACACATTCCCCACGAACAAACACGTTCCCGATCAAGAAAGGACTCTGTCATGAATTACGATTACGACCTCATCATCATCGGCGCAGGCCCGGGCGGCTACGAAGCCGCCTTTGACGCAGCGAAATACGGCAAGACGGCCGTCGTCGAAGCCGACAAGGTCGGCGGCACCTGCCTGAACCGCGGCTGCATCCCGACCAAGACTATCATGCACGCGTCGGAGATTGCCCGCGAAGCCCGTGAAAGCGCCTCGCTCGGCGTTCATGCCGACGTCGATGTCGATCTCGATGAAGTTTGCGACCGCAAGGAAAGCGTTCTCGCCACGCTCCGCGACGGCATCGAGGGCGGACTCAAGCGATCGAAGGTCGACCTCCTCCGCGGACGCGGCTTCGTATCGGCTCCTCATACTGTCGTCATCACAAGCGAAGACGGCACGGAAGAGACGAAGACAGCGAAGAACATCCTTCTCGCCACCGGAAGCCATCCGTTCATTCCGCCGATTCCGGGTGCCGACCTCCCGGGCGTCGTCGACTCCACGGCCCTGCTCAACCTGAAGGGTGAAGTCCCGCAGGATCTCGTCATCATCGGCGGCGGCGTCATCGGCGTCGAGTTCGCCACAGTCTACCACGGCTTCGGCTCCGGGATCAGCGTCATCGAAGCGATGGATCATCTCCTCCCGCCGTGCGACAAGGAGCTCGGACGCAGCCTCAAGACCGCCTTCCAGAAGAACGGCATCGACGTCTTCACGAAGTCGCCGGTCTCCCGCATCGAACAAAAGGACGGCCGCCTCAGCGTCGTCTATACGGATAAGAACGGCGAACAGGAGATCCCTGCCGATATCGTCCTCATGGCTGTCGGCCGCCGTCCGACTTCGGAGGGACTCGTTGCCGAGGAGCTCTCGCACATCTACCGCGAGAAGGGTTATATCTCCGTCAATGAGAATTATCAGACGGAGGTCGAAGGCCTCTATGCCATCGGCGACCTCATCGGCGGCATCGAGCTCGCTCACGTCGCCACGGCCGAGGGTCGTAATGCCGTCGCTCTCATGAACGGCGAGAAGGCCCCGATCCGCATGGAGACCGTACCGAGCTGCATTTATACGGTACCGGAGATCGCAGAGGTCGGTCTGACCGCCGATCAGGCCAAGGAGGAAGGCATCGCCGTCATCACGAAGAAGTATGCCATGGGCGCGAACGGCAAGACCGTACTCTCGGATCTCGGACGCGGCTTCATCAAGCTGGTCGCCCGCGAAGAGGATCATGTCCTCGTCGGCGCGCAGCTCTTCTGCGGACGCGCCACCGACCTCGTCGGTGAACTCGCGATCGCGATCTCGAACGACCTCACGCTCGAGGATGTCGCGAGCACGGTTCATCCGCATCCGACCTTTGTCGAAGCCATTGCGGAGGCTGCACGCTAAAGATAACATCCTCTGCCGAGGACGCTGCTCGCGCGCCTCTCGGCAGACAGAACCACTGTACACACAAAGAGCAGATCCACAGAAAGGCGGTGATTGGATTGTCTCTCATCAATCAGCCGATTGAAATCGCCGGCTTATCCCTGCACAACCGGCTCGTTCTCCCGCCGATGGCCATGAATGCCGCCTCCCCGATCGACGGCAAGGTGACCCGGGAGAACATCGAACATTACAAACGAATGGCACACGGCGGATATCTCGGCCTGGTCATTTTGGAGCATTGCTATGTTGCTCCGGAGGGCAAGGCGAGCGTCGGACAGATTGCTGTCACGGGGCATGACTGTGTGGACGGTCTCCGCGAGCTCGCCGATGCGATTCACGCCTGCGGCAGCAAGGTTGTCTGTCAGATCAATCATGCCGGGGGCGCCACGACGAGGGAAATCACGGGAACGGCGGACACGTTCTCTCCGTCCGGCGTTCCGTTCCTGAACCGAGAAGGCGGCACGCGGGTGATGACCGCGAGCGATATCGAGCGGGTGGTCAGTCAGTTCGCGCTTTCGGCGCTGACAGTCAAGGAGGCCGGCTTCGACGGCGTGGAGATCCATTCAGCACACGGCTATCTGCTGAATCAATTCGCTTCACCGATTACGAATCAGCGCACGGACGCTTACGGAGGTACGCTTGAGAACCGTCTCCGCATCCATCGCGAGATCATCGATGCCGTCCGGCAAACTGTCGGGTACGACTTCCCGATTTTCCTCCGCCTCGGCGCAGCCGATTACAAGGAAGGCGGCAATACGCCGGAGGATGCGGCTGCAATGGCAGCACACTTCGCAGAGAAGACAAGTCTCGATCTTCTCGATATTTCCGGCGGACTGACCGGTTATATCCTCCCGGGCAAAACACATACGCAGGGGTATTTCTCCGAGCTGACGAAGCTCATGCGTCCGGTCTGCGATCTTCCGCTCCTCCTGACGGGCGGCATCTCGAGCATCACGGCAGCCGACAAGCTTCTGATGGAGGATAAGGCCGATCTCATCGGTGTCGGACGATCGATGCTCTCCGATCCGAACTGGGCGGAAAACGAGCTGAAGCTCCTGGAGGAAGAGGAGAAGGAAACAGAGTGATCCTATCAAGTCCAAATAAAGTACGGAGCAGAGATCATTCTCTGCTCCGTTTTTTCGTGAAACCAAATATTCTTAATCTTCCTTCTTCGTCCAGTGGTTGTTGTTGGCGTACTCGACGAAGGCCTGCATCATCGGGTCGACCCATTTGCTCTTGTGGCAGAGCATGCGGCTCTTGAGGTGTGGGTCCGGGAAGTCGACATCAATGAGCGCGAGCTTGCCCTGCTCCAGGCTTTCGCGGCACATGAAGTACGGGATGTAGGAGACGCCGTAGCCCTCCTCCAGGATTTTGACGATGGAGGAGACGGAACCGCTCTCGAGCATCGGGTCGAGCTGCAGACCCTGCTGCTCGGCGATGTGGTCGAGATAATAGGTATATCCGACGGCGCGGTCCGAGACGACGACCGGCTGCTTGAGAAATTCCTCCAGCGTGACCTTCTTGCCGGCGAGCGGGTTGTCCGGGTGGGTGACGAAAACGATGTCGATGTCCTTCTCCATGAGGTAGGTGCACTCGCGGATCTTGTTCGTCTCGCCCATGACGAAGATGATGTCGATTTCGCCGGTGTTGAGGCGATCGAGGAGGTCATCGACGAAATCCGAGACGCGGACGGCAATGTGGACGTCCGGGTGCTGCTTGACGAATTCCATGGCGATGTGCGGGAGCGCACCCATCGAAAGCGAGGAGCTCGCGCCAATGCGGAGGACTCCCGAGAAGTCGCCCTGTTCCTTGATGCAGGCCAGGGCCTCTTCCTCCGCCTTCAGCATGGTGACGGCATATGGCAGAAAGCGTTCGCCCGCACGCGTCAGGCGGATGCGTTTACCCATGCGGTCGAAAAGCGGTGCGCCGAGTTCCTTCTCGAGCTGCTTGATCTGCGCCGTGACGGCGGCCTGGGAATATCCGAGGCTCTGCGCCGCCTTGGTGAAATTATTGTACTCTACGACCTTAACAAAGGTTGCAACATTACGATTCTCCATACGCCCTCACTTGTCTACCTTATCTCTCTTGCTCTCTCGTCTATCCTTCTATACGATACCATCTCTTAGCCGCTTGCCCGTCCGGAGACGAAGCAATAACGGAAATCTATGGATTTAATATGAATCATTTATTTTACAAATGATTATACACATGATAGTCTTAAATTGCAAGGAGAAACGCCAAGACTCCTATCGCATAGTCCATCCATAGAATATCTATACAGAAAAAGCGAGGGTTTGACCCTCGCTTTTTCTATGCCTCGAATACTAAGTTTCCGATGTCTTTCCCGGGGGCAGCGCCGTTCACCGCTGCGCGCGGATCATTGCGGCAAAATGCGCGAGCCCCTGCTTCTTCAGAATCTCCACGACGGCGAGATCGGACGGAAGCCAGCGGACATCCTCCAGCTCGCCTTCGCTGAGCCAGCGCGCCGAACGGTGCTCGCGCAGCTCCATATCGCTCTCAAGCGATGCAAGAAAGGCATGGAGCTCGACATCGTATTCCGGATAACTCTCCTTCGTGACGGCGAGTTCCTTATAGATCTTGACCTCGGCGCCGAGCTCCTCGCGGATCTCCCGCCGGCAGGCCGCTTCTGCGGTCTCGCCCTCTTCCAGCTTGCCGCCCGGGAATTCGAACCAGCCTTCGTACGCACCGTAGCCGCGCTCCGCAGCGAGGATGCTCCCGTCCTTCCCGAGGATGACGGCCGCTGCCACACGGAGCTTCTTTCGCTTCTCTTCTCCTGCCTTCTCCTTATTCTTCTCCTCTTCGCCCTTCACGCTCCGTCCGAGGCGGATAAGCGAGAAGAGGAAGGTTCCGAAGACGAGCGTCATCAAGGCGGTCACGAGGATCATCATCGTGCGATCCTCGCTCGTCAAGATCCCTCGAATGAGGAAGAACTCACAGAGCGCCGCGGCCGCTGCGAAGATGACGATGGAAAGCTTCCAGTTGCGAATGCCGCTCCCGCCGCTGTACTTCTGCAGCGGATCCTTTTTGCTTCTTTTAGCCAATACAGACTCCTTCTCCTTCGATGAATGCCTGTCCTGAAACTACCAAACGAGCTCGACGCCGCATTCTCTCTCGACGATGCGCGCAAAGGCGTCGACCGTCGCAAAGACGATATTCGTGCAATGCGTCTTGCGTTCCGGGTCGGTGAAGGAATAATTCTTGATGAGCTCCGGGCAGATGGTCGTGCCGTATTCACGGATAACCTCCTCGTTCAGCTCGCGCGTTACATCCAGGCACTTCTGGAACTTCGGATCTCCCGGGACCGTGCGGCCGAAGAGCTTGCCGAGGCACATGGTCGCGCCGGCGACAGCTCCGCAGACGTTGCCCCCGTTACCGAAGCCGTAAGGGAATCCTGTGCTGATAGCGATGACTTCGTCCGGCATGCCGAGCTCAAATTGACGGTTAAGCACATCGACGACAGTCTCCGAGCACATGAAACCGCCTGTGAATCTGGCCTTCAGATCCTCGTGAACGGCCTTCATATCGACTTTCTTCTTCATGATGGTACCTCACTTAAATAATTCTTTTAACCTCTAGTGGTATAGTGACTCATTTGTTTATTTTTTCCCACGCTTTTATTGTACGCCGATGGCCGAAAGGGTCAAGTCCCCGCAGACTATTTAAGTCCGTACAGAGCAAGCGGAGTGCCGAAGCACTCCGCTTTTTTCATACCCTATTCCAAATGATTTCGGACTTCTGCCCTTACTTCAGAACGACGGCGACGAATTTCTTCTTGCCCTTCTGGATGACAGCCTTGCCGTCCTTGAAGTCGTCCAGGGTGACGACGCGGCGCTTGTCGGTGACCGGTTCGTCGTTCAGCTTGACGCCACCTTGCTCGATGGTGCGGAGTCCTTCGCCGTTCGAGGAGACGAGGCCAACTTCCTTCATGAGTGCTGCGAGGCCCATGCCCTCGCCTTCGAAGAGGGACTTGTCGCATTCCTCTTCCGGAATGTTGCCGGATGCAGCATCCTTACCGCCCATGAAGATGGCTCGGGAATCCTCCATCGCCTTCTTGGCCTTCTCTTCGCCATGAACAATCTTCGTAATCTCAAAAGCGAGGCGCTCCTTGGCCTTGTTCATCTCGGCGCCCTCGACCGAGGTGAGCTCGCGAATCTCCGCCATCGGGAGGAAGGTCAGCATGCGGAGGCACTTCTCGACGTCAGCATCGGCGACGTTTCTCCAGTATTGGTAGAAATCGAAGACCGGGATGCGGTTCTCGTCGAGCCAGAGTGCGCCGCCGGCCGTCTTGCCCATCTTCTCGCCGTCGCTCTTCGTGAGGAGGGAGAAGGTCATGCCGAAGACCTCGCGGTTATCGAGCTTCTTGTTGATATTGACGCCGGCGATGATGTTGGACCACTGGTCACTGCCGCCGAACTGCGCCTTGAGGCCGAAGTCGCGCGCCATGACGTAGAAGTCGTAGCCCTGCATGAGCATGTAGTTGAACTCGAAGAAAGTGAGACCGCCCTGCGCGATGCGGCGCTTGAAGGACTCGGCGCGGAGCATCTCCGGCACGTTGAAGCAGGTGCCGATGCGGCGGACGAACTGGATGTAATCGAGATGTCTCAGCCAGTGCGCATTGTTGACGCTGACGGCCTTGCCCGGGAGCGGCTCACGGTTCGTCGTGCCCTTCTCGAAAAGACTGTCCTCGGCCGGCGTGTACTGCCACTCATCATCGAACGGAAGGAAACGATCGAAGAGGTCCTTGAACGCGCGGCCGTTCGCATCGATCTCCTCAACGTCCATCATGCGGCGCATGTCATTACGTCCCGACGGGTCGCCGACCATGACCGTGCCGCCGCCGATCAGCGCAACCGGCGTATGGCCGTACTTCAGGAAGTAAGCGAAGATGATGATCTGGATGAGGTGACCGACATGAAGGCAGTCCGCCGTCGGGTCGAAGCCTACGTAAAACTTGATCTTCTCGCTGCCGAGAAGATTGCGCATACCCTCCGGATCGGTGCAGTTCTCGATCAGTCCGCGCTCCTCGAGCACGTCGTAAACGTTCGTAAACTCACTCACGTTATCTGGGATCTGAATTAACATAATGTACCTCCTTGTTCATCATCTTCGCGAAAAAACCCGCAGCCGAAGCTGCGGGTAGCTTTTCCATTCTTCATTTCGAAAGAGCGCGCAGCATGACTATCCCTATTGAATTACCGAGCAGCCATAATAGTACGCATTCTTCGAAACAGCAAATCTCATCGTTCTCTTCCTTTCGGTGGTTTACCCAAAAACGATAATCTGATTAGTTAAAATATAACAGTTGTTTTCGTGATTGTCAACAACATACTTCTTACTTCGTGCCGTAGAGACGATCGCCGGCATCGCCGAGTCCCGGGAGGATGTACGCATCCTCGTTGAGGCGCTCGTCCTTGGCTGCGATATAGATATCGACATCCGGGTGTGCCTCGTGAAGCACGTCGATGCCCTCCGGCGCCGCGATCAAGCACATGAAGGCGATGTCCTTGCCGCCTCTCTTCTTGATGAAATCGATGGCCGCCACAGCGCTGCCGCCCGTCGCCAGCATCGGGTCGACAACGAAAATACGTCTCTTCTCGATATCCTTCGGGAGCTTGCAATAATATTCTACCGGCTGATGCGTCTCCGGATCGCGGTAGAGACCGATATGGCCGACCTTCGCATTCGGGACGAGCGCCAGCATGCCCTCGACAAAGCCGAGTCCGGCGCGGAGAATCGGAACGATCGCGATGTCCTCGCCCTTCAGCATCTTCACCGTCGTCTTGCACATCGGCGTCTCGATCTCCACCTCCTCCAGCGGGAGATCTCTCGTCGCTTCGAAGCCCATCAGCATGGCGACCTCCGTCGCAAGCTCACGGAACTCCTTGACGCTCGTGCTCTTCTCACGCATCAACGCCGTTTTGTGCTGAATCAGCGGATGGTCGAATACATAGACCTTGCCTTCCTTGCGATCCATGAGTAGCTCCTTTCCGAATCTAACAATCCTCTTCCAACATATTGATGCGGCGCAGGTGCTTGCCGCCCTCAAACTCCGTCGCGAACCAGGTATCCAGCATCTCAAAGGCCAGTTCCTTGCTGATCATGCGCGCACCCATCGCGATGACATTCGCATTATTGTGACGACGCGACATCTCCGCCATCTCCACCGACGTGCAGAGCGCGCAGCGCGTTCCCGGCACCTTGTTGACCGCAATCGAAATGCCGATGCCCGAGCCGCAGATGGCGATGCCTCGCTCCGCCTCGCCGCTCGCGACCGCCTTGCCGACCGCATGGCCGTAGATCGGATAATCGACCGACTCCGTCGAGTCCGTGCCGACATCGAGCACCTCATATCCCTCGCTCTCGAGCTTCTTCTTCACTTCCACTGCCAGCGGATAGCCGGCATGATCGCATCCGAGCACTACCTTCATCCTGTCCTCCCTTCGGATTCTTGAAATTCTTACTCAATTTTTATTTTAACCTTTCGGCGCCGCTTTTGCACGCATTTATCGAAAATACCCGCTCCTCCTCATGCAAAAACCGCTCAGAGCCCTTCTTCCGTAAGGTGCCCCGAGCGGTGCTCTTCATATTTTGATTCAAAAGGCCGTGCGGTCCTTCCCTGTCCTACGGTATCACTCTTCCTCGGAAGCGTCGGTCTCATCCACGCGGACGATTTCATATCCCGCCGCCTTCGTCATGCGATTCATGACCGAAAGTCCGAAGGACTCCCGCTTCAGCCCCGAGACAAGAATGAGATCGTATCCCTCGCGGTCGAGCTCGCGGAGCTTCGCGAAGAAATCATGTGCAGCCGCCCGGCTGTCTGTGCCGTAATCGAGAACCGCCGTGCGGCGTCCCAGGGCCGAAGCTCTCTTCTCCGCTTCCGCCATCGCGCGGCGGACGGCTTCGAGATTCTCGCCCTCGTAGAGACAGACCTCCGCCTCCGGCGCATAATGGCGATATTTCATGCCCGGCGAACGCGGATGAAAGTCCTCGCCGCTCGGCTGCCTGAAGAGTGCCGGATCGTAGCGCACCTCCTTGCCGAGGACCTCCTCCAGCATCTCCTTCGTCACATATCCCGGCCGGAGGATCATCGGGATCTCACCCGTCATGTCGACCACCGTCGATTCGATGCCGACGTCGCAGTCCTCCCCGAGAAGGACAGCATCGATGCGCCCGTCCATGTCCTCCAGGACATCGGCGGCCGTCGTCGGACTCGGCTTCCCCGAGAGATTGGCGCTCGGCGCCGCGACGGGACATCTCGCCGCTTCAATCAGTCGCCGCGCCGTCTCATTGCCCGGCATGCGGATTCCGACCGTATCGAGCCCGCCCGTCGTCGTATCCGGAACCTGCTTGCTCCGCGGAAAGATGATCGTGAGCGGACCCGGCCAGAAAGCTTCCATCGCCTTCTCCGCGTCCTCCCCGACCTCGCGAACCAGCCCTTCTAAGTCCTCGCGGCTTGCGATATGTACGATCATCGGGTTGTCGCTCGGGCGGCCCTTGGCACGATAGACGGAGCGGACGGCTTCCTCGTTCAGCGCATCGGCGCCGAGGCCGTAGACCGTCTCCGTCGGGAAGGCGACGAGGCCGCCCCGGCGGAGGATCTCCCCCGCAAGCGCGAGGTTTTCCGCGTTCACGGAGAACTTCTTCGTCTCACAGACGTGAGGCTCCGAATAACCGAGAACTCTCTCTTCTTCCGTGTTCATCTTAGAATTCCTTCATCTTCTCCGCCTGATCCTCGGTGATCAGGGCATCGATGACCTCATCGAGGTCGCCGTCCAGGAAGGCGTCCAGCTTGTACAGCGTGAGGCCGATGCGGTGATCCGTGATGCGGCTCTGTGGGAAATTGTACGTACGAATGCGCTCCGAGCGGTCGCCCGTACCGATCTGGCTCTTACGCTCGGCGGCGATCTTGGCATTCTGCTCCTGGAGCATCAGGTCATAAAGACGCGCCTTCAAGACCTTGAAGGCCTTTCCTTGTTCTTGATCTGCGACTTCTCATCCTGGCAGGTGACGACAAGTCCCGTCGGAATGTGCGTCAGTCGCACGGCCGAGTCCGTCGTGTTGACGCACTGACCGCCGTTACCCGATGCGCGGTAGACGTCGACGCGGACGTCATTCGGATCGAGATCGACCTCGACGTCGTCGACCTCCGGCATGACGGCAATCGAGGCTGCCGAGGTGTGGATGCGGCCGCCGGATTCCGTCTCCGGAACACGCTGTACGCGGTGAACGCCGCTCTCGTACTTGAGACGCGAATAAGCGCCCTTACCCTTGATCATGATGACGGCTTCCTTCGTGCCGCCGATTTCCGTTTCATTCAAATCGATGATCTCCGTCTTCCAGTGCTTGCGCTCCGCATAACGGAGGTACATGCGCATGAGGTCGCTGCCGAAGAGCGCCGCCTCGTCGCCGCCCGTACCGGCACGGACCTCGAGGATGACGTTCTTGTCATCGTTCGGGTCTTTCGGGAGAAGGAGGATCTTGAGACTCTCCTCGAGCGACTCGATCTTCGCTTCATTCTCCTTCATCTCCTCGCGCGCCATCTCGCGAAGCTCTTCATCATCCTCCTCGGCGAGGATTTCCTTCGATTCTTCGATGGCCTCCTTGGCCTTCTTGTATTCCGTATACTCCTTGACGATCGGCTCGAGCTCGCTCATCTCCTTCATCAGCTTCTGCCATTCCTTCTGGTTGGCAATGATGTCCGGATCGGCGACCTTCTTCGCCAGCTCGTCATACTTCTCAACGATGAAATCCAGCTTGTCGAACATGTCCTGCTCCCTCTCTGCGGACCGCGGCCCGCACTTCTCCTTCCACGCTTATGCGATTCCTGCCTATAAAAAGAGCGCCCGTCCGTTTCCCAGAAACGTCCAAACGCTCGAAAACGGGACGCTGCCGCGCAGCGTCCCTCATTAGTATCCCTAAAGGTTGTATTTGTTCTTGAACTTCTCGACGCGGCCGCCACGGTTCGCGAACTTCTGCTGACCCGTGAAGAATGGGTGGCACTCCGAGCAGACGTCTACACGCATCGTCTCAGAGGTCGAAAGCGTCGTAAAGGTGTTTCCACATGTGCAAGTAACTTTACATTCCTTATACTCAGGATGGATTCCTTCCTTCATGTTTCTCTCCCCTTTTCTAAAAAGTCTGCATCGAGGGCCCCGTGCCGACGATTACAGCGCGATAATTATATCAAAGTCCTCTTGACAAGACAAGCATTTTTTGCTTTATCGGCGCATTTTCATGGAAAATTCACGTCCGTGACCGTGCTTCACACGCCATTCATTGAAAGAAAGCTCCTCGCGCGCTATAATTTGTATAATATTTTTTACTTGGGTCCGTTCCTCTTCCTTAATCGAACGGACCGGAAAGGTCTATCTATGTTAGAGAACAAGACGGTTGTCGTCGGCGTCACCGGCGGCATTGCCTGCTATAAATCGGTCTCCCTCGTCAGCGCGCTCCTCAAGGACGGAGCCGACGTCCACGTCATCATGACGAAGCACGCGACCGAATTCCTCTCGCCGTACCTCTTCGAATCGCGCACCGGCCACAAGTGCATGGTCGACACCTTCGACCGCAATTTCAAATATGACATCGCCCACATCTCCATCGCCAAGGCCGCTGACGCCTTCATCGTCGCCCCGGCCACCGCGAATGTCATCGCCAAAGCAGCAAACGGCATTGCCGACGATATGCTGACGACGACGCTCCTCGCAGCAACCTGTCCGAAGCTCATCGCCCCGGCCATGAACACGGCGATGTACGAGAATCCTATCACGCAGGATAACCTCGAGAAGCTCCGTCACTACGGCTTCCGCATCATCGAGCCGACGAGCGGTCTCCTCGCCTGCGGTGATCAAGGCAAAGGCAAGATGGCTGAGCCGGAGCTCCTGCTCGATGCGATCCGCGCCGAGATCGCCCTCCCTCACGATATGAAAGGACAGCACATCCTTGTCACGGCCGGTCCGACGCGCGAGCCGCTCGATCCGGTCCGCTTCATCTCGAACAGCTCCACCGGAAGGATGGGCTTTGAAATCGCACGCGCGGCCCGTTACCGCGGTGCGGAGGTCACGCTGATTGCCGGTCCGGTCTCGCTCGAGACCCCGGAGGGCGTTCGCCGCATCGATATTATGACGGCAGCCGAGCTCCACGATGCGGTCACGGCGGAGTTCCCGTCCTGCGACTATCTCTTCATGGTCTCGGCCGTCGCCGATTACCGTCCGGCAGAAGCCGCCGATCATAAGATCAAGAAGAAGGAAGGCGAGACCTCCCTTCCGCTCGTTCGCACGAAGGATATCCTGAGTGACATCGCCGAGCTTCATACCGACCAGCTCGTCTGCGGCTTCTCGATGGAGACGGAGAACCTCCTCGAGAATTCGCGCGGCAAGATGCTCAAAAAGCATCTCGATATGATCTGCGCGAACAGCCTCCTCGAGGACGGCGCCGGCTTCGGCGGTTCGACTAATGTCGTCACGGTCATCACGCGCGACGGCGAATTCCCGCTCGGCCTCAAGAGCAAGTTCGATACGGCCGTTGAGATCCTGAATTATGCCAAGATGATCAAGGAGAGCCCGATGGCCCGCTGATGCGCGGATCCGTCACGGAGATTTCAGCGGCGGCCGAGTCCGCCGCATACAGGTTCATACAGAGCAAAGAGCGAAGCAGCTTCCGCCGCTTCGCTCTTTTTTTGCTAAAGCTTATATACAAGGAACAATGGCTATTTGTTCTTGTTCTGCAGGTACTCGTCCATCGAAGCCGCAGCAACCTTGCCGGCTCCCATGGCCTTGATGACCGTGGCTGCACCCGTGACCGCATCGCCGCCGGCGAAGACGCCCTCTCTCGTGCAGACACCGTTCTCATCGATCATGATGCCGCCTCTGTCATTCTCCTCGAGGCCCTCCGTGGTCTCGCAGATGAGGTGGTTCAGTCTCGTACCGAGCGCCATGATGACGCCGTCGACATCGATCGTGAATTCCGATCCCTGGACCTCGACCGGTCTGCGTCTGCCGCTGGCATCCGGCTCACCGAGCTCCATCTTGATGCACTCGATCTGCTTAACGACGTTCTTCTCGTCGCCGAGGATGCGAACCGGGTTGTTCAGGAGGTGGAACTGAATGCCCTCTTCCTCTGCGTGCTCGATCTCCTCTGCACGTGCCGGCATCTCGTCGCGGCCGCGGCGATAGATGAGGTAAACCTCTGCGCCCATTCTCTTCGCACAGCGAGCAGCGTCCATGGCAACGTTTCCGCCGCCGACAACGGCAACTCTCTTGTGACGCTTGATCGGCGTGTCGTAATCATCGCGGTAACCCTTCATGAGGTTGATACGCGTAAGGTACTCGTTGGCGGAATAAACACCGACGAGGTTCTCGCCCTCGATGTTCATGAAGCGCGGAAGTCCTGCGCCCGTGCCGACGAATACAGCCTGATAACCCTCGTCGAAGAGGTCATCGATATTGAGGGAACGCCCGATGACGACATCGTGGATGAAGTGAACGCCCTTCTCGCGAAGGCCGTCGATCTCATAAGCGACGATGTCCTTCGGAAGACGGAACTCCGGAATACCGTAAACGAGTACGCCGCCCTCCTTGTGAAGGCTCTCGAAGACCGTGACGTCATATCCCTTGTTGACGAGGTCGCCTGCGCAGGAAAGTCCTGCCGGACCTGCTCCGACGATGGCTACCTTGATGCCGTTCGGCTCTGCCTTCTTGACAGCCTCACCGTCGGCATGCGCGCGATGCCAATCGGCAACGAAGCGCTCCAGACGGCCGATACCGACCGGCTCGCCCTTGATGCCGCGAACGCACTTGCCCTCGCACTGCGTCTCCTGCGGGCAAACTCTGCCGCAAACCGCCGGAAGCGAGTTCGTCGAAGTGATGATATCATAAGCGGCTGCGAAATCGCCCTCGGCGACCTTCGCGATGAACTCCGGAATGCGAACATTGACCGGGCAGCCGCTGACACATGGCTGATGCTTGCAATGGAGGCATCTCTTGGCCTCGCCGATGGCCATCTCCTCCGTATAACCGAGCGCAACCTCATCGAAGTTCTTGTTGCGAACGTTCGGATCCTGGCTCGGCATCGGCGTCTTCTTCATCATATCGCTATTCATAGTGTCTTACTCCTCCCGTCAATCTGCATACGTGCTCGCGCTCCTCCTTCTCTTCTTCTGCATAATAAGCATTTCTTGCGAGCAGCGTGTCCCAATCCACGAGCTGTGCATCGAACTCCGGACCATCGACGCAAGCGTACTTCGTCTCGCCGCCGACCGAAACACGGCATCCGCCGCACATTCCGGTTCCGTCGATCATCAATGCCGTGAGAGAAGCGATGGTCTTGATGCCGTAAGGCTCCGTCGTCTTCGCGACGAACTTCATCATGATAGGCGGTCCGACCGTGATGACCTCATCATATTCATTGCCCGCCTCGATGAGCTCCTTGAGCTTCTCCGTGGTGAGCGCCTTCTCGCCGTACGAACCGTCGTCCGTGACGAGGTAATAATTATCGACAGCTGCACGGAACTCGTCCTCGAGGAAAATCAGCTCCTTCGTCTTGAATCCCGAAACCATGTCGACATGAATACCGTGATCGTGAAGACCCTTGGCCACCGGATAAGCGAGTGCATTACCCGTACCGCCGCCGACGACGCAGACCTTCTTGAGGCCCTCCATCTCCGTTGGTCTTCCGAGCGGTCCCGCAACATCGAGGATGTAATCTCCCTCCTTGAGCTGCGAAAGGAGCATCGTGCTGCGTCCTACCGCCTGGAAAATAATGGTGACCGTGCCCTTCTCCTTGTTGCTTCCTGCCATCGTGAGCGGAACTCTCTCTCCGAACTCATCGACGCGGAAGATGATGAACTGACCCGGCTTGGCTTTAGCCGCTACATACGGAGCCTCGAACTCCATCCAGAACATGTCGTGGCTAAGCTGTCTGTTAAGTACAACCTTATGCATGCCGTCTCCTTTCTGATACCTAACGAACCTCATTTATATTCTTAATTATATAACATATTATAACCATTCGTCTTCAAATTCAACGCTGGTTGACCGATTTTTAATAGAATTTTGCTATCGTATTGTTCGATCCTGCGCCTCTTCCGGTGCGAGCTTATGCCTCTTCCAGCGCGAGATCGATGAGGCGGCGGAGGAGCTCCGGCTGCGAGAGGCCGGCATTCTCCCAGAGCTGCGGATACATGGAGATGTTCGTGAATCCCGGCATCGTATTGATCTCATTAAAGACGACGCGTCCCTTCTCGTCATAGAAAAAGTCGACTCTCGAAAGACCGCGGCAGTCGAGTGCTTTGAAAATCTTGATAGCATAATCGCCGACCTCGGCCTTGACCTCCTCCGGGAGATCGTCGGCAATACGTGTAGTGGACTCCGGGTTGTTATACTTCGAGTCGTAGTCATAGAAAACACCCGCCGTGAGAATCTCGCCGACGGCGGTGTGCTCCGGATGCTCGTTACCGAGAACAGCGATCTCGATCTCACGGCCGACGATGAGCTCCTCGATGAGCGCCTTGTCATCATAAATCAACGCATTCTCGATGGCCGGCTGCAGCTCTTCCTTCTTCGTGACCTTGGTGACACCGACGGACGAACCGGCGGAGGAAGGCTTAACGAACATCGTCTCGCTGCCGTCGCTGACTTCCTTGAAGGCGCGCTCCGTCTCTCCGGCCGGATCCTTCTCGAAATCCTTCTTCTTGACGACGGCATACCGCGCCTGCGTCACGCCCGTCGTACCCGCGATGATCTTCGTCGCCGTCTTATCCATCGAGACAGCCGAAGCCTTAATGCCGCAGCCGACATACGGGATACCGGCCATGGTGAGAAGGCCCTGAATCGTTCCGTCCTCTCCGTTATCGCCGTGGAGAACCGGGAAGACGCAGTCGATATATTCGCCGACGGCATGATCCTTCTCATCGAAGACGAGGATGCCGTGCAGGATCGGATCGGCCGGAATGACGACCTGGCGGTTATCCTCGCGCGCCTCCCAGCTTCCGTCATAAATCTCCTCGTTCGACGCCTCCGTCAGATACCAGCGTCCGTTCTTCGTAATGCCGATGACCTTGATCTCATAATGGTCTGCGCGAAGTCCGTTCAGGACATTGACTGCGGACATTCTCGACACCTCGTGCTCGTCGGAGCATCCGCCGAAAATGACGGCGATCTTCAGCGTCTTCGTCTGATTCTCACTCATGATTCTGTTCCTTTCAGTTCTTTTGTGTTTTTGACAATCTGTTCCCGTTACTCGCCGTGAAGCGTTGATAGAGTAACAGATTATATTCAGCTACTTTCGTTCGGCCAGTACAACGCGGTCTCTCTGCTGTAGATCTCGGAGGACGCGGATGTTCTCGAAGTCCCCGGATCGTTCGAGGAGCAGCGGTACCGATGCGCCTTGATCATAACCGATTTCAAGCGCCAGGAGTCCGCCCTTCCGGAGATGCTGTCCTGCGTCCATCGCGATGATGCGGTATGCATTGAGACCGTCCTCGCCTCCGTCGAGTGCGAGGCGCGGCTCGTGGTCGCGGACATCCTTCGTCAGACGAAGGATCTCGTCGCTCGCAATATACGGAGGATTGCTGATAATGACATCGAAGGTCTCGTCCGGCTCCAGTGCGCGGAAGTAATTGCCCTGTTTCAGCGTGCAGCGGTCGCTCGTCTCGTTAAACTGCGTATTCTTCGCGGCGACCTCGAGCGCCTTCGGGCTGATATCCGTCATGACAACTTCGGCACAAGGGAAGGTATAAGCCATGGTGATGCCGAGAATGCCGCTGCCGGTGCAGAGATCGAGCACGCGCGGATCCCAGATCCCCTGCGACTTGATCCAGTGGATCGTCTCATCGGCGAGGATTTCCGTATCCTGTCTCGGAATGAGGACATTCTCATCGAGTCGGAAGAGCAGTCCCATGAATTCCTGGACCTTCGTGATATATTGAAGCGGCGTGCCGTCGGCGCGCTTTTGAATGAGCGCAAAGTATTCTCGGACACGATCCACCGGCAGAAGCTCATCCGCACGCGTGATGATCTCTGTATGGGAGAAGCCCATCTCATAGCAGAAGATATCTCTCGCTTCGCCCTTCGCATTCGGGATGCCGGCCTCCTCGAGGCGGCGAATGCCGGCGCGGACGCAGTTCTTCGCCAAGGTGATATCCTCTTCATAGCGGGAGCGCGGGAAATCCGCGAAGCGCGCTTCCTTCGCAGCGTGCGGGGCCGGCCGCTCTTCCGCCTGTGCCAGTTCTCTTTCGAGTGCGGCAGCCTCCTCCCGCACGCCGAACGGATTCTCGAAGTCGTCTTCGATATATGGGAAGCCGGCTTTTCGTGCGGCATGCTCCGCCTCGGCATACGCATGGGCCGCCTCGGCCGCCAGCGCCGGGTCAAGGCCCGCTGCAGACGCGGCTCCGTCCGCCGACCTTGCGAAAGAAGTCTCATCATCCGAGCTTTCTGCGGCAGGGATGTTCTCTTTCTCGCGAGGCTCCTCGTCCTCTGCGGCGGAAGCTCTCTTCACTCTTCTTCTCCGCTTCTCATATTCCGTACCGTCCTTCGAAAGGTCGGTATGTGCGAGAACCTCGTGCAGCGCAGCGATGGCAACCTCCAGCTGCTCATCGTCCGGCTCTCTCGTCGTGAGGCGCTGCATCATGAGTCCCGGCCAGCTCATCACACGGATGAAAGCTCCGTCGCTCCGTCCGGCCCAGCGAAGGAGCTCATAGCTGATGCCGGCGATGACCGGAAGAAGCAGGATGCGGGACAGAATGCGCCAGGCGAGGTTCGGCCAACCAAGGAAGCTGAAGAGCAGCAAGCTGATGATAAAGACGAACATGATGAAGCTCGTTCCGCATCGCGGATGAAGGGTGGAGAAGCGCTGCGCATTCTCCGGGGTGAGCTCGAGTCCGGCTTCAAAACAGTGAATGGTCTTGTGCTCTGCGCCGTGGTATTGGAACAGGCGATAGATGTCCTTCATGAAGGAGATGCCGACCACATAGAGCACGAAGATGAGTATGCGGAGTGATCCTTCGATGAGATTGAGCACCAGGTTGCTCGCGATGACCGACCGGAGGAATCCGACGATCACCGTAGGCAGAATGACGAAGATGGCAATGGAGAGCGCCAGGGAGAGGAGGACCGTACAGACCATCATGAGATTCCAGAGCGTATTCTCTCGCTGCTCCTTCTTCTCTTTCTTTGAAGAATCACCCTCTTCCGGCGAGAAGCCGCTTTCATCGTAAGCGTCTTCGTTTCGTTCGTCCCGCTCTTCCCTCTCTTCCGCTTCCTCCAGGATGTCGGCCGATCGGGTCAGCGTCTTCATGCCTTGATAAAGCGAGAGAAAGAAGCTCACGACGCCGCGGACGAGCGGCACCTTGGTCACGGCGCCCGGCTCCCCGAGCATCGTATATTCCGTATGGATGGTATCATCCGGAAGACGTACGGCCAGCGCCTGGCATTCCTGCGACCGCAGGTAGACGCCTTCCATGATGGCCTGGCCGCCGATCGATGTTTTCTTCGCTCCGCTTCGAAAGATATCCTTGTAATTCATGGGTTCTCCGCCTTTTCTTCGCCTTTGGATGCGCTGCGAGTCCGCTGCGCCGGACTCCGCCGACAGTTATGCACATATTTATGCACTTATTAACATGCGTTTCCTGCTCCTCCCGGGGTTTTCCACATCTATTTCAGCAAATTGTGGAATACTTGTCGGGAGTTATTAACATTTCCTCGAATTATTCACATGAAATTGTGGATTACGTATTCAGAGCAGCGGCCTCCCCGTTTAAAGGAGAGGCCGCTTTTCCGCGATATTACAGCTCCTCCATGCCGTTGATGGTCGAGAGGATGGTATCATCCTTCGTATCGATCTGGCTGACGGTGAGCTTCGAAACATCCTCCGGATCCACCTCTTCCTGGAGACCGAGCAGGGTCGGACTCAGATAGACCGTATCGAGCACCTCGCCGTCAAGGCTGACGGTGCTGTGATCCGTGAAGTTCTTACCGGTGATGTAGTAATTGTCGCCGATTTGTGTGATGCCGCTGATGGAGATCTCCTTGAAGCCCATGCGCATGCCGGCCGCCTTGAACGGATTCGATCCGCCGAAGATATAATTCTCGCCGTAAAGCATGTCATAAGCCAGCGCCTTCAGGTTCTCGGTATAACCGGCGGCATCGCGGCTCTTCGTCTGCTGATAATCGAAGATGACGCCCTCGTGGGCCATGCCGATGCGCTCGAGAATCACCGCACCGATCCGGTACGCATCGAGATCCATATCCTGCTTTTCGAGACCTATGTTGTCCCAGAGCACGTAATGCGTCTGATAGAGATCGCCGTCGGCATAATCCGATTCCTTGACATCGAGCGCCGGGATGTGGTCGCCGTAAATGAGGAGGACGGTCGGTTCACCGGAGGCCTCGAGCTGGTCGATGAGATCTCCGATGAAGGTATCCATCTCGTGCATTTCGTTGAAGTAATATTCGTACTTCCAGCGCGTCTCTTCATTCTTCGCCGAAACCGTGACATACGGATCCTTGAAGACCTGCTGCGTCGGATAAGCACCGTGGCCCTGTACCGAAATGATGTGCATGAAGTCGCGCGATTCCGTCGACTCCATGATCTCCTGAATGTTCGGGAGCATGACGGAGTCCTTGCACCAGTTCGTCGGCGTCTTCGTGATGTTGTTCATGTATTCGAGCGAGGTGAAGCTCTCGAAACCGAGCTGGTCGTAGACCTCGTTGCGGTTGTAGAAGAGGCCGCGGTGGTCGTGCATCGCGTTCGCGGAAAATCCGTGACTCTTGAAGACGGTCGTCATATTCTCCAGCGCCTGGTCACGGAGCTTTCCCTTGTACGGATATTCGCCAGGACCGAAGAACTTCGAGCTGATACCCGTGAGGACCTCGAATTCCGTGTTCGCCGTACCTGCGCCGCAGGCCGGAACCTCAAACCAGCCGGAGGAATAATTCTCCATCAGGCTGTTGAAGACCGGCGTCGGATCCGTCGATACTTCGATATTATTATAATCCTGCGCCTGCGTGAAGGATTCCATCTGGAGGATGATGACATTCGGATAATTCTGATCATCCTCCTTCGTCTCGAGCGTCGTATTCGTTCCCTTCGTCGTGTCCTCCTCAAGGATCTTCGTCATGCTCTCTTCCGAATATCCGTCCGGCTTGCTGATGCCGGTGTTGAGGGAGGTGTTGATGAAGCAATACGGAACGCCGTAATCATTATAAGCATAATTGAGGTTGCCGAAAAAGGTGCTGAGCGTATTCGTATGAATCAGAACAAAGGTGCTGCCCATCGTGACGGCAAAGCTCACGGCGAAGATGCCGAGTGCCTTCTTGCGGTTGATGTTCTGCCACTTCATGCATCCGATGAAATAGAGAACGATGATGGCGCCGAGGATGACGACGGCAATGACGGCCAGGATGATCTGCACCCTGGAGAAATACGTCGTCACCAGCGAGAGTCCGTCCTCGAAATTCTGGAGGTCGTACAGCGTGAAGGGCGTCATGCGCTTCAGGAGAATGCCTCCGTTCGCCGTGCCGATCAGGATCCAGAAGAGCGAAATCATGAAGACGGCGAAGCCTCGGCGGCGGAAGAAGAGCGCCAAGGTCAGCGTCGTGAAAATGATCAGGCAGTTATAGAAGAAGATGATCGGATGCTGAAAGAGATAGAGGAATCCCTCGAACGGTCCGATCGTCACCCTCGCAAATACTTCGATATAAAGATAGATGAAAAACGCGATGACTGCGAGCCTCACGAGATACCTGCGGTCATGAAGCTTGCCGTCGTAATATTTCGGCGGCTTCTTCGGAAAGCGATTCCGAAACTTCGTATGCGCTTTATCATAAACATCCAGAAGCTTCTCCTTGATGCGCTTCAGGACGGACAATACCTTTATCTTCACGAATTACTCCTCTCTCAGGCAATCAGCCAGTCTTGCGAACTCCTCCATCGACAGCGTTTCGGCTCTCCGGCTCGCATCGATATTCGCCTCTTCCAGCGCGCGGCCGATCTGCTCGCGCGTCACGCCCTCCATCGCCGCGAGCGCATTCGGCAGCGTTTTGCGCCGAAGTGCATATCCCGCTTTGACGCAGCGGAAATAAAAATCCGCATCGGCGGTCTCAATCGGCGGATGCTCTCTGCGATTCAGGCGAAGAACCATCGAATCCACCTTCGGCGGCGGATTGAAAGCCGTGCGCGGCACATCGCAGACCTTGCTCACCTCGCAGTGATAATGGACGGCATGCGTAATAGCGCCGGCGAGGCGCGTGCCCGGCTCGGCGAGAAGTCGTTCGCCGACCTCCTTCTGCATCATGACGGTGATGCTCCGGTACGGGAGCTCCGCTTCCAGAAGATGCATGATAATCGGCGTCGTGATGTAATAGGGCAGATTGCCGACGACGGCGAGATGCTCGAGTCCGTGTTCGCGCATCTCCTCCTCGGTCAGGGCGGCAAGATCTACCTGAAGAATATCTTCATGAATCAAGCGGAAATTATCATGAAGAGCAAACATGGTATGAAGGATGGGAATCAGCCGGTCGTCCAGCTCAATGGCCGCAACTCGTCCGGCCCGCTCGACGAGCTTCGTCGTCAGCGCGCCTTCGCCGGGACCGATTTCGACAACAAGGGTGCGATCATCCGCCTCCGTGCTGTCCACGATGGCTTCGATAATCGCGTCGTCGCACAGAAAGTTCTGCCCGAGACTCTTCTTGTGTCTGAACGGTGCTTTCCCTTTATTGCTGCTTTTCCTTCTCTTGCTGTTCAATGCTCTCGATAATCTCCTTGATGCTGTCCTTATCGATTCCGAAATAATTGATCTTCTTTCGGAAGGTCTTGGCGTTGCCGTATCCGATGCCGAGTGCGGCACCGACCAGGATGCGAAGCCCCTTCGATCCCGGCGTGCCGTCCAGCCCGAGCTCACAGAGGTCACGGCCGCTGAGCGGCTCCGGCCGGCTGCCGTCCGCTTGCTTCTCGCTTCTCGCGGTATCCAGAGCAGCCGCCTGCTCGAGGACCTCACGGATGGCTTCCGGGGCGGCATTTTCCACGCCGATATCGCCCTTCTTGAGCGCCTTGCTCCGCGGGAGATAAGCCTGCTTCGCGTCGGGATACTCGGCGGTGATGCGGCGGCGGATCTCTTCGCCTGAGAAATCAGGATCGGTCAGGATGAGGAGGCCCTTCTCGCGGGCCGCCTTGTCGATAAGCTTCCAGGTCTCCTTCGTGATGCCGAAGCCGTGCGTCGCGATGATGAGTGCGTCGCAGGCCTTGCTGACGGCGTCGACATCATCGCGTCCTTCCACGATGATCGCTTCCTTCACCTGCAGCTTATTCATTCGCATTCCCTCCGCCCGAGGCCTCCTGCTCCGAAGCCGCATCGGCGGATGCTTCCGCGGAATCCGCCTTGTCCGAAGACGCACTATCGTTCGATTCGTCCTGTTCTTCACCCGGGAAGACGAAGAGGATCTCGTCCGGGTTGACCAGGCGAAGCTGTCTTCGCGCTTCCTTCTCGATATATTCCTTGCTGTTGATATTCTCGAGCTCAATCCGGAGATCCTTCTCCTGCTCCTTCAGCTCTTCATTCTGCTTCTTGAGCTGCATCTGCTCATATTGAAGGCGGATGACATTGTGAGCGATGAACACGAGGAAGAGCAGGATGATAATCACGATGACGACCTTGCGGCGGTCGACCTCCTTGAGACGAGCGGAGAGCCCTTTTCTCCGGGATCTCTTCCCGCCCTTGGCCGCATTCTTTCGGCCCGCCTCGGAATGCTCGCCGGAGACTGCCCCGGATTTCTCTACACGGACGATGGAGCCGCTGAGTTCATCGGGACGCCATTCATCCGTGATCCTCGTCTTCTTCTTTTTCTTCTGCTCGGATGCTTCACGGCTTCGGATCGAAGCGAGGTCCTGCCCCTTCTTCTTGCGCTTCTCCGCCTTGATCTTTCGCCTCTCCCGCGCAAGATCTTCTTTGCTTTTGTTCTTCTTATCTGTTCTCATCTCTTGCGCTGCCTGTCTGTTTCAAGTGCTCCGTTACGGGCTTTCCCGCTGCTTTAGAAAATATATCCGGCCGGGTCGACGACGCTGCCTCCCTTGTAAATTTCGAAGTGAAGGTGGGATCCGGTGCTGTTGCCGGTATTACCGGCCAGCGCGATTTCCTGACCCTGGTAGACCTTCTGACCCGTCGAAACGAGCAGCCGGCTGTTATGTCCGTACAGGGTGCGATCGCCGTTATCGTGCGTGATGACGATGCAGTTGCCGTATCCGCTCTTCACGCCGGAGAAGGTGACCGTACCGCCGTCCGAAGCATAGATCGGTGTTCCGGTCGCACAGGAGAAGTCGAGTCCCTTGTGGAGACGACCCCAGCGCCAGCCGAAGTGACCGTTGCCGTTGATGATGTAATTGCCGCGGATCGGAATGATGTAATGGCCGGTCGAAGCCGTCTTCGGCTTATCCTTCGTACCGATGAGGATGACCTCCGTGACGGCCTCCTTGACGACTTCCTGACTCTTGAGGTCGCGTTTGACGATTTCGTCGTTGACCTTCGTGACCTTACCCGTGATGAGCTGGCGGCCGTCGACACCTTGCTGTGCGACCATGGTCTCGCCCTTATAGAGCTCATCCGAATTTCTCTTCTCGGTCTTGTGCTTGATGACCTCGGACATCGTACCGTCTTCGACGACCTTAACCTCGAGCTTCGAGACTTCCTTGTCCATGACAACGAGGTCGCCAACCTGAAGCTCAGAGGCTGCTTCACCGTTCTCGCCGTGGATCTGATCCTCCGTGACGCTGTAATCTCTCGCGATGGATGCGACGCTTTCTCCGTCACCCATGATGTGCGAGAGCTCGATGGTGCCGCCGTTGATCAGCTGATCGCGGCCCTCCTCGAAGCTCTGAACGCTGGTCAGTAGGACATTGATCGGACGAACCTCAACTTCCTTGTTGAAGGAGACATCCAAGATCTCCATGCCCTGATCCGGCTCCGCATAATGATTCATCGCCGAGGATGCGGCACGCTGTGCGGTCGTCTCCGTATCGAAGACCGTCAGGAGCTTGCCGTCCTGATAGAGGCCGTAAGCCTCGACTTCGATATCGGTCATATACGTCAGCTTATTCGCTACCATGTCGACATCATCGACGTCATGCTCTCCGGCCGAGACCTTCTTGAAGGTGACATTGTCTCCGGCACGGAAGACGATCTTGTCCTTATTCTCTTCGTCGGCATCCGCCATGCGTTCGCCGGCGACATCGAGCAGATTGACGACCGTATCCTCGGAATCGACATAACCGAGCACACGACCGTTATAGGCATATTCATAGACCGTGAAATAATCGAAGACGAACATCATGGCGCAGATGATCATGGTCATGACGAATCCCGATTTCACCATGCTTCGCTCCGAGCCTCGGTAACGGAAGCGCGCATCGTCGATTTCTTTGACGATGCTTCGTCCGCACTCCCCGAAGAAAGCGTCAGCGCGAGCCTGGGCACGGTCATGAAGATCGATGACGGCCGCAAACCCCTTCTCAATCTGCTGCAGCGGCGAGGTCTTCTTCTGTGCCTTCTCCGCTTTTTTCGCGGCCTTGAGTGCTCGCTTCGCCTCGCGCTTCGCCTTACGCTCTTCGTTCTTCATCTCTTTTATTTCTTTTCTTGTCTTTTTTGATACCATTCGTAAGCCTCTTCCGATCTAGCTGTTTGGCAGGAACAGAATCTGCCGTCCTCGAGGACGCCGGTGTCTCGGCATTCGTTGCATTTGTGCTTCAGATCCAGATAATCCTCCGGATATCCGTTGGAGCGAAGAAGGTTCCTTCTCTCCTGTGCGAGCTGATGAAGCAGCTCGCGTGTTTCTTGTCTCTTCGCGCGGCCCTCTTCGCTGTTGCCAAAGGTGATGAGGAGGCGCCTCGCTTCTTCTTCCTTGTCTCGAATGTATTTCATGGCCGGAATGCGTTCCTCTATCTCCGTGCGATGTTTTTCGAGATTCTTCACGGATTCGTCTCGGAGCCAGCGGTAGTATCGCTCCAAGACGTCCCTGCTGATGCGCTGACGCGGATCACTGAGGTCCGGCTTGCTCTCTCCGCCCTGTCCCCCGCGGCCCTTCCGATTGCCCGAAGCGGGCGAACCGCCGTACGCCTTCGGGAGCTTGATACCGCCCTTTTCGAGGATCTGATTCTCCAGAATTGCATTCACGTAGTTCAGGCTCGGATCTCTCTTGCCGGCCGTCTTGCGGCAGGCCTCGATGACCTCGTTCTCCGTGAAGCCGTACTCATCGAGCCAGCGATCCATCATCTCCTCGTCGCCCGGCGTGCGTGCACGGCGAAAACCGAGCTCGCGGAAGACGCGCTGATAGAGTTCGCGGCGGCGGCTGTTTCGATCGAGCAGCTCGCGCACCTGTACGATGTCCGAGCAGCCCTCTTTCTTCCAGTTCCGAGCGACGGTTGCGATGTATTCAATGCCGGTCTTCTCCTTCTCGGCGCAGTACTTGATCGCATAATCGAAGACATCCGGCGAAACGAGGAATTGCTTGACTGCATCGGCAATCATCTTCATCTCTTTCATGCTGATCGTCCTCCCGGCGACCGCTTCATAATGGTCGTAGAGGCCGCGGAGCTCGCGATCGATCAGTTGCTCCTCCGAGGTTCCGGAGGCAGCACCCGAAGCATTTAAAGCGCCCGCCGCCTGCGACGGGCTTTTCGCCGCGGAGGCCTTCTTCTTGCCGAAGAAGCGTTCTATCTGGCTGATAAAGACGATGCGATAATTGCCGGAGCCTTCGAGGTCGTAATTCTTCCGAACAACACCAAGCGAGACCCAGTAGTCCCAGGCCTCATCGATTTCGTCCGGCGTCATGCGAAGCACGCGCGAGAGCTTCTCCGTATCCATCGGCATTTCCTGCTCTGCATACATGAGTCCCAGCAGATAGAGCTTAATCGCTCCCGCCGGCGCGACCGGTATGAATTCGTTGATGACGAAATTCTCGACTGACGTGCTGCAAAGATAAATGTCCTTCTCTTTGTCTTTCTCAAAACTGATTGTAGCCATTGTACTCCCGAAATGTGAAAATCCATCCATCGAACGTTGAAGGTCTTATCAATTAATTCGTATATTCCAGATTGCCGAACTTCGTATAACGACCGATCCATGCCAGGCGCACGATGCCCGTCGGACCGGAACGATGCTTCGCAATCGTGACCTCGCAGGTGCTGCCCATCCCCGAGGCTGCGGCCGGATCATCCGGGCTCTCGTAATATTCTTCGCGGCGGAGGAAGATGACGATGTCCGCATCCTGCTCGATCGCTCCGGAATCGCGGAGGTCCGAAAGATGCGGACGGCTCTCTGCTCGGTTCTCGGTATTACGCGAAAGCTGCGACAGCAGGATGACACAGATGTCCAGCTCCTTTGCCATAATCTTGATGCTTCTCGTGAGGGCCGAAATCTCGTTATTTCGAGTATCAGCACCTTTGCCGGAGTAGCTCATGAGCTGGAGATAGTCGATGATGACGAGATCGAGCCCGCGCTCCGCCTTGAGACGGCGGCACTTGTTCTTCATCTCGAGGACCGAGATGTCCGGCGTCTCGTCAATTTGAATATTCATTTCATCGAAGGCGTCCTGTGCGTTGCTGATGCTCATCCATTCATCATCCTGGATGTCTCCCGTCTTGATATGCTCCATTTCGACGTTCGAGCGCATCGAGAGCATACGCTCTCCGAGCTGCTCCTTCGACATCTCCATGCTGAAGATCATGACGGAATTCCCTGCCGTTGCCGCATTCATCGCGACGTTCAGCGCGAAGGCCGTCTTACCCATTCCCGGGCGAGCGGCCAGGACGACAAGGTCCGTCTTATGAAAGCCGGTCAGGATGCGGTCGAGATCGCGAAATCCCGAGGTCATGCCCGGAAGCGGATTCGGATTCGCCTGCAGTTCCTGAATGTGCTGGATATTCATCTGAAGGACATCGCGGAGGTCCGTATAACTCCTGCGCTGTGTCCGGTTCGCGATATTGAAAATGCCCTGCTCGGCGCGGTCGAGGATCACCTCGGCATCCTCGCGTCCGTCATAGGCGCTCTTCCGCATGCGTTCGGCCTCATAGATGAGAAGACGCATTCTCGACTTCGAGATGACCACGTCCGCATAATACGTCGCATTGCCCGGAACGATAGCGTCGGAGCAGAGCTGCGCCAGATAAGTGCTGCCGCCGACGAGCTCGAGGGTATGATTCTTCTCAAGCTGGGCGCGCGTCGTCATCTGGTCGATGCGAATGCCTCGGCGATACATGTCGATAAAGGCCTTATAGATCTCCTCGTGTTCCCTGCTGTAGAAATCGTCGGGACGAAGCTTGTCGATGACATCCATGATAGCATCCTGGTCGAGCATCATGGCGCCGAGCACGAAGCGCTCCGCCTCCAGATCGTGCGGCTGCTCCAGCGATTCGATTTCTCTGTTCTCCATGTTGTCCATTCTGTTATCCATGAAATCTCCTCGTTCCTCCCCCTACAAAAACCGCACCAATCGCGCACCTTCCGGCGCGCGATTGAGCGGGCTTCCCATCTGACCTTAGGCTTCCTTGATCTGAACTTCGATCTCGGCTGCGATCTCCGTGTACAGCTTGACCATCACCGTAAACGTACCGACGCTCTTGATCGGCTTATCGAGTACGATCTTCTTCTTATCGATATCGTGGCCCGTCTGCGCCTTGATCGCTTCGGCGATGTCCATCGACGTGATGGAGCCGAACAATCTTCCGCCCTCGCCGACCTTCGTCTCGAGAACGACCGGCTTCTCCGACAGCAGCTCTGCCATCTTCTTCGCCTCTGCTCTCTCCTCAGCAATCTGCGCTTCCTTCGCAGCCTGCTTGCGCTCAACCTGTGCGATATTGGCCTTCGTAGCCTCTACGGCAAATCCGCCCGGAATGAGACGGTTTCTGCCGAATCCGTCGTTGACCTTGACGACATCGCCTTTCTTGCCGGTACCCTTGACATCCTTTAACAAAATGACTTTCATAATCGTTTCCTTTCTTCCGATTCTATCGGTTTCTCTGCCTCTGTTCTTCTCGGCAGACTATTCTTGTTCGTTCTCTTCCTTATCCTTCTTCTCATCCACATAATTCGGAAGGATTCGCTTGAGCTCGTCGATGACCTCCTCCGGGGAGAGATCGACCTGCGCACCGGCCGACGTCAGATGGCCGCCGCCATGGAAATGCTCCATGACGACCTGTACATTGATATCCCCGAGCGAACGTGCGCTGATGACCGTTTTGAGCTGATCGTTCTTCCCGACGGCAAAGACAGCCTTAACGCCCTTGACCATCAAGAGCTCATCGGCGACCTGCGCATTGATGATCTGCGCATCTGTCGAATATCCTTCCGAAATCGCAAAGGCGATGCCGCTCTCGAGATACTCGGCGCGAGCGACCGCATCCGCCTTCATCTGGAAGGAGCTGACCTCCGTCTGGAAGAAGCGCTTGACCTCCGTCGTATCGGCGCCGGCCTTGCGAAGCCAGGCTGCCGCTTCAAAGGTGCGGACCCCCGTCTTGATGGAAAAGCTGTTCGTATCGACCGTGATTCCGGCGAGCAGCGCTTCCGCCTCGAACTTATTGATCAGCTTCTTATTCGACGTATATTGAAGGATCTCCGTCATCAGCTCACTCGTCGATGAAGCATACGACTCAACATAGGAAAGCGTCGGGAACTCGATGGAATCCTCCGACAGACGGTGATGGTCGATGACGACGCGCTTCCCGGCGATGGAAAGCAGCTCCGGACACTCCGTCATATTCGGGCGATGCGTATCGACGACGATGAGCAGCGTATTCTCCGTGCAATATTCCACTGCCTTCGCGCGGGAGATCAGTTCATAATCCTCCGTCGTCTCGGCCTGCTTGTAGATCTCCTCGAGCGCCTCATTGTATTGCTCGAGAACGATATAGACATCCTTATCGAAGGATTCCGCAATCTTATAGGCACCGATGGCCGCACCGAAGCTGTCCATATCCGGCCACATGTGGCCCATGATGATGACATTCTCGCTCTCAAGAATGAGCTGCTTCAGGGCGTGGGCGATGACACGCGACTTGCCCTTATTGTTCTTCTCCATGGACTGGAACTTGCCGCCGTAGAAATGCGTGCGGTTCCCCGTCTTGACGACGGCCTGGTCGCCGCCGCGGCCGAGCGCCAGTTCGAGCGCCGCTTCCGCAAGCTCCGTCCGTTCGCGAAGGCTCGTGCCTCCCATACCCATACCGATGCTGATCGATACCGGGAAGTCGATCTTCGTCTTAATATTTCGGATTTCATCGAGGATCTGGAACTTGCCCTCAATCATCGCATCCGCATCGCGGCGGTAGACGCTCATCAAGTAGCTGTCCTCCGCGATGGACTCGATGACACCGTTGTATTTCTCCGCCCAGTTCCTGAGAATGCGGTCGACCTCCGTCGGTACCGCCATGCGGTTATCGGACCCCCCGCTCTGGATGAGCTCATCGTAGTTGTCTATGTTGATATAAAGCTGGCAGAGATGCTCGTCGCGAAGACTCGTGCGGAGCTCCTCACGCTCCGTGACGTTGATAAAGTAGACGACGAGATCCTCATCGCCGAACTTCGAAAAGCTGGTCTCAAGGACCCACACCTGGTCGTTTCGGCGAATCTTGTTCTCCCTCTCTTCGCCTTCTTCCGTCTCCGTGAGCTCGCGTCGCTTGATGCCCGTGAGTGCGAAGAAATTGCTTCCGGCAATGTCATCGTAGGCAAAGACCTCTTTCATCTTGCAATTCGCATAGAGAACGACATCGTCTTCACTCACCACGCAGACCGGGAGCGGCACGCGATCGTAAATGCTGCCGACGATTTCCTTTCCCTTATCTTCATTTTCCTGCATCCATACACGGGTATCCATAGCTGCTCCTGTATTCTTACTTCGCCTTGCGGAGAGCTTCGATCAAGCGATTCAGCTCCTCCAGGCTGTAATACTCGAATTCAATTTTCCCCTTCTTCTGCGTTCCGCGAATCAAGACCTTCGTGCCGAACTGCGTGCGAAGCTCGTTTTCGACCACCGCCATATCGGCATCCTTCTCGCGCTGCTTCTTTCGCTTCGGATTGACTTCATCCTTGATATGATCAGCCAGTCGCTCCGTCTCGCGCACCGAAAGACCTTCCTTGACAATGCGCTCGGCCAGCTGCAGCTGCTTCTTCGAATCCTCGATATTGATCAGGGTTCGGCCGTGAGCCGCGGACATCTTTCCGTCCTTGACATACTGCTGAATGACCTCCGGCAGCTTGAGAAGCCGGAGTGAATTGGCAATATAAGCACGGCTCTTGCCGAGGCTGGACGAAATCTGCTCCTGCGTGAAGTGGAAACGCTCCGCCATCGCCTGAAGGCCCGCCGCTTCTTCAATCGCATCGAGATCCTCGCGCTGCATATTCTCAATGATAGCGACGATCATATTCTGCTTCTCGTCGAAGTCACGGACGATGCATGGCACCTTGCTGAGGCCCGCCTCCCTCGATGCGCGCCAGCGGCGTTCACCGGCGACGAGCTCATACCCGTTTGCCGCCTTTCGCACAATCAGCGGCTGAATGACGCCGTTCTCCAGAATGGAATCGGCCAAGTCGCGAATGCGGTCCTTATTAAAGGTCTTACGCGGCTGATCCTTATTCGGCTTAATATCGTTGATATCGATATAAAGGATACGGTCTTTCGTATCCTCCGTATCGATACTTTTCTTCTCTCTCTTTGCAGGCGCCTTCTTCTTCGGAGGGCTCTGTTCCTCCTCCGCTGCGGTCTCCTCCTGCTCCTCTTCATAGATGGATGCCGCATCCGCGAAGAGCGCATCCAGTCCCCTTCCGAGGCCTCCTCTTTTCTTTGCCATTACTTCTTTCCTCGCTTACTCTCCCTCTCCAGGAATTCCTCGGCGAATTTCTTATAGGCCTTCGCGCCGGCCGAGGTTGGATCATATTTCAGGATCGGCATGCCGTAGCTCGGTGCCTCCGCCAGACGAACATTTCGCGGAATGACCGTCTGGAAGACCTGTCTGCCGAAATACTTCTTGACCTCCTGCACGACCTGAATCGAGAGATTCGTTCTGCCGTCAAACATGCTGAGGATGACTCCTTCGATCTGAAGGTCGGGATTCATGTTCTTCTTAACGAGCTCAATCGTGCTCAGCAGCTGGCTGACGCCCTCCAGGGCATAGAATTCACACTGAATCGGAATAAGCACGCTGTCTACCGCTGTCAGAGAGTTAATGGTCAAAAGACCGAGCGACGGCGGACAGTCGACAAAGATGTAGTCATATTCATCGCGAATCTGATTGATCGCCTTCTTCAGTCTCTTTTCTCTTCCTTCTATATTAACGAGTTCGATCTCCGCACCGGAGAGGTCGACACTGGCCGGAATCAGATCCAGATTCTTCGTCTTGGTCTGAATGATGGCACGATGAACATCATAATCGTCCCCGTTGATCAAAACATCATACAGGGTGTCCTTGAGTTTTCTCTTGGTGATGCCGATGCCGCTCGTGGTATTGCCCTGCGGATCGATGTCGATCACCAAGACTCGCTTGCCCTGTGCCGCGAGACATGCGCTCAGGTTGATGTTCGTCGTCGTCTTGCCGACGCCGCCCTTCTGGTTGAAGATTGCTATTGCCTTACCCATGATAAACTAACCCCTTCTTCAGCGATAACTCGTTTCATTATATCCTATGTAGCCTTTCTTTTCCACCCCACAAACTTCACATTACTGCTGTTTCACGTGAAACATCTTCTTTGCATATTGCTTCATTGTTTCACGTGAAACATCTTTTGTTATGCAAAAAGCGTTTCACGGTACGCCGGCTCCGGAAATTCTGTTCGTCGCCGATGTTTCACGTGAAACGCTTACTTTGTATATACCTGTTATCGAATCGGGTTCTTCTTCGCGAGACCCGGTTTCCGCGGATATTTGCGCGGGGTCGGATTGACCTTGCGGATGACGATCAGGCGATGACCGCCGATGGCCTCCGAAACCTCCTGCGGATAGACACCAAGTTCCTGTGCTTCGAAGGAACGAATCTCCCCGCCGAGAACGGCGATGGCCTTCGACGCTTCCTTCGCTTCTTCCTCCGCCTTTTCGCCTTTATAAGAGAGGAAGCACCCGCCCTTCCTTACGAGCGGAAGGCACCACTCGGAAAGAATGTCGAGAGATGCGACGGCGCGGGAGACCGCAAGATCGAAGGTCTCTCGGTAGTTCGGATCCTGTCCGAAATCCTCGACTCTCGCATGAACCGTTGTGACGTTCCGGATGCCGAGTTCTTCCGTGAGTTCATCGATGACATGAAGTCTCTTCTTGAGCGAATCGAGGAGGACGAATTCCTTCTCCGGTGCCAGGACCGCAAGCGGGACGCCCGGGAATCCTCCGCCCGTACCAATATCGATAACGATCTTTGCCTTCTGAAACGAAGGAAGTGAAACAGCCGCGAGCGAATCGAGCATGTGCTTCATAAGGAATTCCGTCGGATCCGTGACTGCCGTGAGATTGATATGTTCATTATATTCGAGGATCCTCTCCATATAACGGACGAGAAGCTCGACCTTCTCTTCCCCGTATTGTTCTCTGAGGGCTGCAAGAATACTATCTCTCATGACTCCTCCTCTCCTTCTCCAGGAAAATGAGCAATACATTAATATCCGCCGGTGAAACTCCCGAAATGCGGCTCGCCTGTCCGAGCGTCAGCGGACGAATCTCCGCAAGCTTCTGTCGGGCTTCGAGGCGAAGTCCGTCCAGCGAGGAATAATCCATATCGCTCGGGAGATTCTTCTCCTCGAGCTTCTTCATCTTCTCGACCTGCTGGATCTGCTTCGAAATATATCCTTCATACTTAATGCGAACCTCGACCTGGTAGCGGTCACTCCGATGCAGCGTTGGTCTCGTCTCATCGTCGATGGCCGCCAGCGCATCATAGGAGACATTCGGCCTCTTGAGCAGCTGATAGAAGGAGAGATTCGCTTCCTTCGACGGCTCTTCGCCGAGCGCGGCGAGGAAGTCATTCATCGCCTCGAGCGACGTATGCTTCCGGCGGAGGCGTTCCACCTCCTTCTCGACGCGTTCCTTCTTCTGAAGGTACTTTTGATAACGCTCCTCCGAAACTGTACCATATTGGTATCCTATCTCCGTCAAGCGAAGGTCGGCATTGTCCTGGCGAAGGAGAAGGCGGTATTCCGCGCGCGAGGTCATGATGCGATACGGCTCCCGCGTGCCCTTCGTGACGAGGTCGTCGATTAAAACGCCGATATAAGCCTGGTCGCGACGAAGGACGAGCGGCGACTCCGAACGGATGCGGCGTACCGCATTGATGCCGGCCATCATTCCCTGTGCCGCAGCCTCTTCATAACCGGATGAACCGTTGAACTGTCCGGCACAGAAGAGATACGGGACCTCCTTCATCTCAAGCGTCGGATAGAGGCTCTCGGGATCGATGCAGTCATATTCGATCGCATAAGCCGGGCGGACGATCTCGGCGTCCTCCAGTCCCGGAATCGTATGATAAAAGGCCTCCTGAACATCCTCCGGCAAGCTGGAGGACATGCCCTGGACATACATCTCTTCCGTATCGAGCCCCTCCGGCTCCACGAAGAGCTGATGGCGCTCACGGTCACGGAAGCGCGAAACCTTGTCCTCGATGGACGGGCAATAGCGCGGTCCGACACCGACAATCTGCCCCGAATACATCGCGGAGCGCTCAAGGTTATCGAGGATGATGCGATGCGTCTCGGCATTCGTATAGCTGAGCCAGCAGGAGATCTGATTCTCTCCCGGGTCGCGGTCTTCATTCATGAAGGAGAACGGGACGATCTCATCGTCGCCTCGCTGCTCCGTCATCTCGGAGTATCGGAGGGTCGATGCCAGGACGCGTGCCGGCGTGCCCGTCTTGAAGCGGCGCATCGGAAGGCCGGCCTCCCGAAGATTCTTCGCGAGTTCGGTCGACGGCGCCAGACCCGACGGGCCGCTCTCAAAAGAGTGTTCTCCTATAAAAATCTTACCTGCCAAAAAAGTACCGGTACAGATGATGACAGCCTTCGCTAAATAGACCGTTCCTGTGCGTGTTAAAACGCCGCAGACGGCCGGATGACCCGGCTGCGGCTTTTCCTCTTCCTTCCGTACCTCCGAAGCGTCCTCCGTCACGATGAGATCGATGACCTCCGCCTGCTTCAGATGCAGGTGATTCTGCTGCTCGATGGTCTTCTTCATCTCAAGGTGGTAGCGCTGCTTGTCCGCTTGGGCGCGAAGGGAGTGAACAGCCGGCCCCTTAGAGGTGTTGAGCATGCGGCTTTGGAGGAAGGTCTTATCGATATTGAGGCCCATTTCGCCGCCGAGGGCGTCGATCTCGCGGACCAGATGTCCCTTGCCGGTGCCGCCGATGGACGGGTTGCACGGCATCATCGCGACGGATTCGAGGTTCATCGAGAGGAGCAGCGTCTCCGCTCCCATGCGCGCCGCGACGAGTCCGGCCTCACAGCCTGCGTGACCGGCCCCGACCACGATGACATCGTAATGTCCCATTGCCTGATGATCCGTTTGAGGTGTTCGCTTAATCATAGATGATGCTATTCCTTATCTGTGAAAACTAACGGTTTCTTGAAAGAACCGGAGAATGTCTACTTGCCGAGGCAGAATTTCGCGAAGACTGTATCGAGGATCTCTTCGCCGGCCGTGTCGCCTGTGATTTCGCCGAGCGCATCATAAGCCGCATGGACCTCCAGCTCCGTGAGTTCGAGTGCCTCCGCCCGCTCCAGCATGGAGAGCGAATCCCGGAGCGAAGAGACAGCGCGAACCAGCGCGTCGCGGTGACGTTCGTTCATGATGATGGAGCCGTGTGTGCTTTCGAGCTTCTTCTCGAAGAAAAGATTGGAAATCGCTTCGGCAGCCTCCTTCCCTCCCCTGCGGTCGCGCATGGAGAGCTCGAGAACGGAAGCCTCCGGCACAAGAGCCTGCGCCTCCTCCGGCGAGACGACACCTTCGAGATCTTCCTTATTAAGAATGATGATGGCGGACTTCTCGGAATCCCTGACCGTACGAGCAATCTCCCGGTCCTCGTCCGTCAGCGGCACGGATCTGTCCAGGACAAAGAGAATGAGGTCGGCTCGTTCCATCTCGGAGCGGCTCCTCTCAATACCAATCTGCTCGATCGTATCCGCCGTCTCATGAATGCCGGCCGTATCGACCAACACCAACGGAATACCTTCCACCTGGCTCCATTCGCTGATCGTATCGCGCGTCGTTCCCGGAATATCCGTGACAATGGCTCGGTCGTCCCCGAGCAGAGCATTCATCAAAGAGGACTTCCCGACATTCGGCTTGCCGACAATGGCCACGCGAATACCGCTCCTCGCCATGCGGCCCGTATCCGACGTTGCCAGGAGTTCATCGGTCTCCGTAAGAATGCCGCGAAGCGAGGAACCAAAAGCATCGAAGGCGATCTGCTCAATATCCTCATCCGGGAAATCGATATTCACAGCCATCTCCGCCAAGACATCCCGAAGCCGGTCGCGAAGCAGGCGGACTTCATCCCGGAGATGACCGCCGAGCTGCGATGAAGCGATCGAAAGCGGAAGCTCGCTCTTCGCCCGAATGAGCTCGATGACCGCCTCCGCCTGCGAGAGATCCATTTTCCCATGGAGAAAAGCCGTCTTCGTGAATTCGCCCGGATCGGCAAGACGCGCACCGGCCGCAAGCGTACTCCTCAGAATCGCTCGAAGCGAGACGTCACTCCCGTGCGCCTGAAATTCTACGCAGTCCTCCCCCGTATACGTATGAGGAGCCTTCGTATAGAAGCAAACCATCTCGTCGATGACGGACCCGTCCGGACGAACCGCATGCCCGTAATAGACATGGCGCGGCGTCACCTGCTCCGGACATTCCAGGTAAACCGCCCGAAAGACGCGGAGTGCCTCCGGTCCGCTGACGCGAACGATACCGATGCCAGCCTCTCCCGGTGCCGTTGCAATCGCTGCAAATGTATCTGCCATACTTCCTCCCCTTTTCCGGTTAAAACTCTTTCTATATTATATCGTAATTCATGCAGAGTAAAGAAAATGCCCATCCGCTCCGGATGGGCTGCTTTCTATTTCTTCTCGATGATCACGCGTCTGTAAGGATCCTTACCTTCGCTTCGCGTCGTGACGACCGGACTGTCCTGAAGCGTTGCATGAATGACCTTACGTTCATAAGGATTCATCGGCTCCAGCGTAACCGGGCGCTCCGTGCGCTCGACCTTGCCGGCCAAGCGGTGAGCGAGATTGACAAGCGTCTTCTCGCGGCGTGCGCGATAATTCTCCGCATCCAGAACAACACGGACATAATCCTTGCGATTCTTATTCGCAACGAGTCCGGCGAGATACTGGACGGCGTCGAGCGTCTGTCCTCTCTTACCGATAATCGTTCCGGTGTCCTTGCCGGTGATATTGACATAGATGAGATCCTCACCTTCCTTCACGAGGAAGTCGAGATCGATGCCCATCTCCTCTGTGATTTCACGAAGGAAATTCTCGACCGGCGTATTCTCAACGACATTCATCTCTTCGACATCGTAGAGCATCGTGTCCTCGATGCGAAGATTCTCATTGTGACGACCCTTGCGGCGATCGCGGCGGCGCGAGTTCTTGTGTCCGCTGTGCGAGGCCTTCTCCTTGGCCTTCTTCGCATCGCGGAGCTTCGCATCCTCCATCTCCTCTTCTTCGAATTCATCGTAGCGGGAGCTGATCTCCTCCGGTACCTGAATAACACGGTTCTCCGGAAGGTCGGCCAGAATGCGATCAATGTCATCGAAGCTTGCTTTCTCTTTTCTTACGTCTGCATGATCGTTCTTCGGTGTGACTCTGACCTTTGCCAGTTTCGATCCGATACCGAGGAATCCGCTGCTGGACTCCTCCAAGACCTCAACGTCGACTTCATCAATCGTCAGCTTGAGCTCCTTCAAGGCGAGATCGACGGCGGTGTCAACATCAACACCCCATTTCTCCGAAGTTCTCATTGCCTATCTTATCCTTTCACCTTTGCCAATCTGGCCTTCTTCATCTTCGCAAGCTGCTTCTCTGCTTTTCTCTTCTTCTGAGCGAGCTGCTGCTCTTCCATCATCTTACGACGATACTTGCTCATACGGATGTTGAAGAAGATCTGAAGGATCTGGCCGCCTGCCCAATAGATGGCAAGACCTGCCGGATAAGATCTGGCGAGCACGAGGAGCGAAATCGGGAAGACATACTTCATGATGATGTTCATGCTCTTCTGCTGCTGTGCCGTCTCCGTGACCGACGTGAGCTGCTGCGTCATCGAGAACGAGATGAAGGTAGCAACGCCGGACAGGATCGGGAGAATCCAGAGGTCCGGTTGACCGAGGTCGTCAATCCAGAGGAAGCTCTCATGAACCGCAAAGAGCATCTGCGGATCGTGAAGATATTCGACCGGATTTCTGAGCAGGGCAAAGATACCGAACAGGAACGGCATCTGAATGAGCATCGGAAGACATCCGCCGAGCGGATTGAAATGCTCCTCCTCATAGAGCTTCTGCAGCTCCTGATTCAATCTCGTCGGATCGTTCTTGTACTTCTCCTGAATCTCCTGCATACGAGGCTGAACGGCCATCATCGAGCCCATGGACTTCGTCTGCTTAAAGTAGAGAGGATAAAGCAAGCACTTAACGAGTACCGTAAGAATGATCAGGGAGATACCATAGCTGCCGACGATGTTGTAGATCCAGGTCAGCACGTATCCGAGAGGTACTGCGATAATACCCATGCATGATTCCTTTCTTAGTTACGGGAGCGGATCATATCCTCCCGGATTCCCCGGATGACAGCGAAGAATGCGCTTGATTCCGAGAATCGTTCCCTTCCACGGCCCGTACTTCTCCAGTGCCTGGATGAAATACGTGCTGCACGTCGGCGTGAACCGGCAGGTCGGCGGGAACAGTGGGGAGATAAAAATCTGATACCCCCGTATCAGCATAATCAGTAATTTCTTAATGGCTTTCGTAATGATATTCATGATTCATGATGTTCCTTATAATAAACCGATGCCCTTGAGCGTGCCGTAAAGCGAACGCCTCACTTCCTCCGTCTTATGACCGAGAAGCTGATTGCGGGCGACGAAGATCACATCATAACCGGGAGCGAGCTCGCGTCCGAGGAGACGTACAGCCTCGCGCATCACGCGCCGCGACCGATTGCGCTCCACACTGTTGCCGACCTTCTTGCTCGATACAAAAGCAGTCCTCGAATAAGGGCGGCCGTTCTTGCGATAGATGATCACCACAAAACGACTGACCTTAGACCTTCCCTTCTGATAGATCCGATTAAAATCGGTCTGATTACGAAGCGTCGTATCACAGGACATCAATCATCACCTTCATTACTAGGCGGTCAGGCTCTTTCTGCCTCTGGCTCTTCTTCTCTTGAGGACCTTACGGCCGGCAGCCGTAGCCATTCTCTTTCTGAATCCGTGCTCCTTAAGTCTCTGTCTCTTCTTTGGCTGATAAGTTCTCTTCATAATGTTGTACTCCTTTCCGAAACGGTACAAAATATTCCTTGCCCTCTGAATTCCACGGGCATATACGCAAAATATTATAATGTTACGAAAGTCCGAAGTCAATAAAAATCCATTCGTTTCAAGTCTTTTTATGCAGAGCCACCGTCCGCGGCGGGGAAAAACGGCTCTGAAATCATTGAAAACTTTTATGAAAAAAATCTGAAACCTATATCTAGCGCAAAAATACATTTGTTAATAATATTATCCACAATATGTGGATAACCATCTTTTTGCCCCTGTCTTTTTTGCGTTTCTTCGGCCATCTGTTTCCTTGTTATTTTGTGGATAACTTTGTAAAATAGCGTTACTAAAAAGAAGGACGGACAATCAACATTGGATAAGGACAAGATCTTACAAGATTTCCTGGCTATCATCAAGGCGAATACGAATGAAGTCAGCTACAATATTTGGTTCACACCGCTCAGCATCCGCGATATCAACGAGGATGCTGAGATCATTTACATGCAGCTGGAGGACGGCACCCTCCTCAAATTCATTAAGGATCGTTACATGCATCTGATCGAGACGACCTTCGAGAAGGTCCTCGGGAAGAAGTATCGCATCATCATCAAGACGCGTGAGGAATATGAAATCGACCGGGTGAACAAGCCGACGAAGCGAAAGAAGAAGGAGCTGAACGAGGAGCTCATCTTCAATCCGCGCGAGACCTTCGAGACCTTCGTCACCGGCCCGAGCAATAAGTATGCTTATGCCGCTGCGCTCGCCGTCGCAGAGTCGCCGGCCGAAGCCTATAATCCGCTCTTCATCTACGGTGCTTCCGGTCTCGGCAAAACGCATCTCATGCAGGCCATCGGTATCTATATTGTAAGAAATCATCCGGGCACGAATGTGCTCTACGTCTCCTCGGAGATGTTCACGAATGAGCTGATTGAGTCCATCGCAAGCGGACGCACCCGAGAATTCAAGAACAAATATCGCAACATCGACGTTCTTCTCATTGACGATATCCAGTTCCTCGAAGGAAAGAAACAGACACAGGAGGAATTCTTCTATACCTTTAACAGTCTCTGGGAAGCCAATAAGCAGATCGTCATCTCGAGCGACCGGCCGCCGAACGAACTGAACAACCTCGAAGAACGCCTTCGCTCCCGCTTCTCCTGGAATCTCATTGCGGATCTCCAGCCGGCCGACTTCGAGACGAGAGTCGCCATTCTCAAGAAGAAGGCCGAAGCGATGGATCTCGAATGGAATGAGGATATTCACGATGTATGCTGCCTCATCGCTGAACAGGTCACCGATAATATCCGTGAGCTCGAAGGCGCATTGAACCGCATCGTCGGCTTCTCCAATCTCCTCTCCGAGCCTATCACCGTCGAATTCGCCAAGCGAACCCTGAAGGACATCCTCGCCGAGAAGCAGATTGAGCCTGAACGCATCCGCTCCATGGTCGCTAAGAAGTACGGCATCAAGGTCGCCGACATGGATTCGAAGAAGCGAAATGCCGAGATCACGCTGCCGCGTCAGGTCGCTATGTATCTCTGCCGCGAGACGACGTCCCTCTCCCTCGAGAAAATCGGCAAACTATTCGGCGGACGCCATTATGCCACCGTCATCCATTCCTGTGAGAAGATCGAAGATCTCTGTCAATACGATAAAAAGCTCCAGGAGACCATCGACAGTCTGAAACGGGACCTCAATATCAAATGAGACGAATTCCGTTCACAAGAAGATTTTTGAAGGAATATTTATTGACATTCTCTCCACACGGTTATTGCTGTGTTTATGCATAATGAAAAGCCGCCAAAAAGACAGTTGTTTCAAAGCACGGGGAAGTTTTCCACATTTTCCACACCCCCTACTACAATTACTAAATAAAAGATAATAATAAAAAAGGAGTCCTCGATGAAATTATTCTGCAAGAAAAGCGATCTCAATCCGGCAATCAGCCATGTCACTCACTCTGTCGCTTCGCGAACCACGTCTCATATTCTGGAAGGTATTCTCTTCGAAGTAGTCGATGACCGTCTTTCGCTGACGGCGACAGACACAAATATGACGATCACCTGCTCTCTTCCGGTAGAGAGCGATAAGAATGTATCCTTTGTTGTCAATGCGAAGCTCATCGGTTCCATTGTCACAAAGCTTCCGGACGAACAGATTCTTCTGGAATATGATGAAGAGCGCGGCATGATTCTTATCAAGAGCGGCAGATCCTCGTCGGAGCTCCACACCTTCTCGGCCGATGAATTCCCGAAGATCATGACCGGCGAAGGCAAGAAGATCGTCCTCTCGAAGAACGCATTTCGCAATCTGATCAAGAAGACGGCTTTCGCGGCATCGAACGACGAGCTCACCGGCATTCTGACCGGCATCCTCATCGAGCTTCACGGAGGCAATCTCCGCATGGTCGCCATCGATGCTTATCGCATGGCCATCTATTCCTCCGAGGTCACGGATCGAGAAAACGAACTCACCCTCGTCGTTCCGGCGAAGCTGCTGAACGAAGTTGCGAAGATCATTTCGGACGATGAAGAGGATCTTATCCTCGAGACTGTGGATAACAAGATGATTCTCTATTTCGAGAATACGCGCGTCGTACTGAATACGCTGAACGGCAAGTATATCGATTATCAGAAGATTCTGACGAAGGCAAACGGATCCATCAGCGTCCGCGTCCTTCGCGACGAGCTCCTGAAGGCTATCGACCGTGCGTACCTCCTGACTTCTTCGCAGAACAACAACCTCATCAAGTGCATCATCGAGGATCAGACGCTTTCGATTCAATCGGCGGCGGAGGAGGGTCATATTCACGAGATGGTCGATATCATCAAAGAAGGAAACGACCTCACCATCGGCTTCAATGCGCGTTTCGTCCTCGACATCCTGAAGGTCATCGAAGACGAAGAAGTCATGATTTCGCTGCAGGCGCCGAACGTACCTTGCACCATCAAGCCGATCAAGGGAGATACGTACACTTATCTCATCACGCCGGTCATCATTAACTAATATGCAAATTCAATCGATCACCTTAAAAAATTTCAGAAATTATGAGGGTCAGACGGTGCAGTTTGACCCTCATCGCAATATGATCATCGGAGAGAATGCGCAGGGAAAGACGAACCTCGTGGAGGCCGTCTATCTTTGCGCTTTTGCTCGTTCCTTCCGTACCTCAAATGCTCAGGAGATGATTCGCTTCGGCGAGAAGCAGGCGTCCATCGATGCCGAGGTGGTGAGCGAGGATATCGAGAAAAGGATCCAGATCCTGCTCCGAAGCGACGGCAAGAAGATGCTGAAGAAGGATGGCAAAATCCTGAAGCGCGCGAGTGACCTGCTCCATACGGTCGTCGTCGTGGTCTTCTCACCGGAGGATCTCCGGATTATCAAGGACAGCCCGGATAAGCGGCGAAACTTCCTCGATAAGGAGATCAGCCAGCTTCGGCCGGGATATTTCGAATCGCTTCATCGCTATCAAGAGGTCCTTCGCCAGAAAAATGCCTTCCTAAAGCAGCTCATCTATAAGAACAGCGGCATGCTTCCGAAAGACTCGGAGGAAGAAGGCGTTCTCGATGTCCTCGATATGCAGCTCGCCGATTACGGGACGAAGGTCATACTTCAGCGCCGCGCCTTTGTAGAACTTCTGAATGAAGAGGCTTCAAAGATTCAAGAGGGAATCTCCGGCGGACGCGAGCAGCTTCGGATTCTTTATAAAGAGACCATTGATCCCGAGCATTTCTATGAGACCCTTATCGAGGAGCGTGAGCGAGATCTCAGGAACGGCTCCGCCGGATCCGGCCCGCATCGCGATGATCTCGAATTTCTAATCAATGATAAGAATGCGAAGAAATACGGATCGCAGGGACAGCAGCGGACGATCGCCCTCACCCTCAAGCTGGCGGAGATCAGGATCGCGAAATCGCTTCTCGGTGAGAATGCGATCCTTCTCCTCGACGATGTCCTCTCTGAGCTGGATAAGGAACGTCAGCGCTATCTCCTTCATAACATCGATGACATTCAGATTTTTATTACGAGTGCCGATGCGGATGAAGAGCTTCTCGCCGAGGTCAATAAAGGGAAGATTTTCCGCGTCGAGAACGGGAGATTGACCGAGGAAGTGACCACCGGTCCATAAAGAGCAAAGCATCTCGAAAGAGATGCTTTTTTTATGCAAACAAATTAAATACGAGTAGGATTTAAAATATCGCCGAAAAAGTACCTCTCTTTCGAAATAAAGGGCTTTCGCCGCGAAAAAGACAAATGGAGCCTTTTGCGAAAAATAGGAAATTATGGTAAAATATATCAGTTTTGAAATGTCACTAAAAGGAAGGATACGATGAGCGAAAATAAAGTTAAAAAATCGTATGACGCCTCGCAGATCCAGGTGCTCGAGGGACTGGAGCCGGTCCGTGTCAGACCCGGCATGTATATCGGCAGCACGGGGGCGGCAGGACTTCACCATTTGGTCTACGAGATCGTCGATAACAGTGTCGACGAAGCGCTGGCTGGATATTGCAAGCATATTTCTGTAACCATCAACGAAGATAACTCGATTACGGTCAGCGACGACGGACGAGGCATGCCGGTTGACGAGCATCCGAAGCTCCACAAGTCGGCTGTCGAAGTCATCCATACGCAGCTCCATGCCGGCGGTAAGTTCGGCGGCGGCAGCTATAAGGTATCCGGCGGTCTTCACGGTGTCGGTGCTTCGGTCGTCAACGCGCTTTCAACGCGCATGATCGTCGAGATCAAGAGAGACGGCAAGCTGTATCGCCAGGAATATCAGCGCGGCAAGACGGTCACGCCGCTCGAGGTGGTCGGTACTTCGACGGAGACGGGTTCGACGTCGACCTTCTGGCCGGACGGCGAGATCTTTGACGAGACGGTCTATGATTATGACACGCTCCAGCGCCGTTTCCGTGAGATGGCCTTCCTCAACAAGGGACTTCGCATTTCTATCGAGGATAAGCGCGAGGGACGCGAGAAGAAGGAAAGCTTCTATTACGAGGGCGGTATCCGTGAATTCGTCCACTATCTGAACGAGAATAAGGAGACTATCAACAAGAACATCTTCTATTTCGAGACGAAGAAGGAGGATGAAGGATACGAGGTTGAGGTCGCACTGCAGTATACGGATCGCTACAGCGAGCTGATTCTTTCGTATGCCAATAATATCAACACGACGGAGGGCGGCTTCCACCTGATGGGCTTCAAGTCCGCGATGACGAGAACTATCAATGATTATGCCCGCCGCAACAAGTTCCTCAAGGATAACGAGGATTCCCTCCAGGGTGAGGACGTCCGCGAGGGTCTTACGGCCATCATCAGCGTCAAGCTCACGAATCCGCAGTTCGAGGGTCAGACGAAGGCGAAGCTCGGTAACAGCGAGGTCCGCGGTTTCGTTGAGACTAATATGAACGAGAATCTCGCTTTTTACCTGGATGAGCATCCGAAGGAAGCGAAGGCCATCATCGATAAGTGTCTCCGCGCACAGCGCGCGAGAGAAGCGGCGCGCAAGGCGCGTGAAATCACCCGTAAGTCCTCAGTGCTCGAGACGACGTCGCTCCCGGGCAAGCTGGCGGACTGCTCTGAGAAGGATCCGGCACTTTCCGAAATCTTCTTGGTCGAGGGTGACTCCGCAGGCGGCAGCGCGAAGCAGGGCCGTGACCGCAACCGTCAGGCTGTCCTTCCGCTCCGAGGCAAGATTCTGAACGTTGAGAAGGCGCGTCTCGATCGCATCCTCAATTCCGACGAGATCAAGAACATGATCACTGCCTTCGGCTGCAACATCGGGGACGACTTCGACATCAACAAACTCCGTTATCATAAGATCATCATCATGACGGATGCCGATGTCGACGGTGCGCACATTCGTACGCTCCTCCTTACTTTCTTCTATCGTTTCATGAAGCCGCTCCTGGAAGGCGGATATGTCTATGCGGCTCAGCCGCCGCTCTTCCGCGTCGTTCAGGGCAAGAATACGTATTATACATATTCCGATAAGGAGCAGGAAAAGCTGCTCGACGAGCTTCGTGCCGAGAAGCCGAATGTGAAGCTCGACATTCAGCGCTACAAGGGTCTCGGTGAGATGGACTTTAACCAGCTCTGGGAGACGACGATGGATTACAACACGCGTACCCTCGTCCGCATCACCGTCGATGACGCTTCCGCCGCCGACCAGATTTTCACCACCCTCATGGGCGAGAAGGTTCCGCCGCGCAAGAAGTTCATCGAAGAGAATGCGCGTTACGCAACTTTGGATATTTAAGGAGACAGCATGACAACGTTACTGGAAGATAACAGCAAAATCATCCATCATGAAATCTATGATGAGATGAAGAATTCCTATATCGATTACGCGATGAGCGTCATCGTCGGACGTGCCCTTCCGGATGTTCGTGACGGACTGAAGCCGGTCCATCGCCGTATCCTTTACGGTATGAGCCAGCTTGGCATCACCCCGGACAAGCCGCACAAGAAGTCGGCGCGTACGGTCGGAGAGGTCATGGCGAAGTACCACCCGCACGGTGACAGCTCCATCTATGACGCGATGGTCAAGATGGCGCAGGATTTCTCGACGCGCTATCCGCTCATCGACGGACACGGCAACTTCGGTTCCATCGACGGAGACGGCGCCGCCGCCATGCGTTATACCGAGGCGAGAATGAGCCAGTGTTCCCTCCAGATGGTCCGCGACATCGAGAAGGATACGGTCGACATGATCGACAACTTCGACGGCGAGGAGAAGGAGCCTTCCGTCCTCCCGGCCCGCGTCCCGAACCTCCTCATCAACGGTTCGAACGGTATTGCCGTCGGTATGGCGACCTCCATTCCGCCGCACAACCTCGGCGAGACGATCGACGCCTGCGTCAAGATGATCGATGACGAGAATTGCAGCTGCGAGGACCTCATCAAGATCATCAAGGCCCCGGACTTCCCGACCGGCGCCATGATCCTCGGCAGAGAAGGAGCACGCCAGGCCTACCTCACCGGAAACGGCAAGGTCACTATCCGCTCGAAAACGCACATCGAAGAGACCTCCCGCGGCCGCATGCGCATCATCATCACGGAGATTCCGTTTCAGGTCAACAAGTCGAGACTCATCGAATCCATGGCCGACCTCGTTCGCAACAAGAAGGTGGACGGCATTTCGGCCATCCGCGACGAGTCGAACCGCGAAGGCATGCGCATCGTCATCGACTTCAAGAAGGATGCCAACCCGAATGTCATCCTGAACCGCATGTACAAGCATACGGCGCTTCAGACCAACTTCAGCATGATCATGCTCGCCCTCGTCAACGGCGAGCCGAAGATCCTGAACCTTTATGAAATCATTCAGGAATACCTGAAGCATCAGAAGGACGTCATCACCAGAAGAACGCGCTTCGACCTCGCCAAGGCCGAGGCTCGCGCTCATATCCTCGAAGGACTCCTCATCGCCATCGACAACATCGACGAAGTCATCCGCGTCATTCGTCAGAGCTACAATGATGCGAAGGAAAAGCTGATGATTCGCTTCGAGCTCACGGAAAAGCAGGCGCAGGCCATCCTCGATATGCGCCTTGCACGTCTCCAGGGCCTCGAACGCGAAAAGATTCAGAATGAGCACGAGGAGCTTCTGAAGAAAATCGCTTATTATAAGGAAATCCTCGCCGACGAGCACAAGCTCATGGGCGTCATCAAGGAGGAGCTCCTCGAGATCAAGGAGAAGTGGGCCGACCCGCGCAGAACCGAAATCGTTTCGGACAGCGGCGAGATCGACGAAGAATTCCTCATCGACGAAGAGGAAGTCGCCGTCACCCTCACCCACCTCGGTTATATCAAGAGACTTCCGGAGAGCACCTTCAAGACACAGCGCCGCGGCGGCAAGGGCATCACGGGACTGACGACGAGAGATACGGACTTCGTCCGCGACCTCGTCATCACCTCGACCCACGATTACCTGATGTTCTTCACCGATGCCGGCAAGGTCTATAACATCAAGGCATATACCATTCCGGAGGCTTCGCGCACCGCGAAAGGCACCCCGGTCATCAACTTCCTGAACCTCGAACAGGGCGAGCGCGTCACCGCGATGATCCCGGTCAAGGCCTTCGATGAGAACGACGAGCTCATCATGGTCACGAAGAACGGCACTATCAAAAAGACACCGATGTCCCAGTTCGACAACAATCGCAAGAACGGCCTGATTGCCCTCACCTTGAAGGACGATGACAAACTCATCGACGTCGCACAATCGAGCGGCGGCGAGAACATCATCGTCATCACGAAGAAGGGTCTCGCCATCCGCTTCCCGGAATCGGATGTCCGCAGCATGGGAAGAACGGCCGCCGGCGTACGTGCCGTCAAGCTCGAAGATGACGACCGGGTCGTCTCCATGATGCTCGATCAGGACGGCAGCAAGGAAGTCCTCGTCATGACGGCAAAGGGCTACGGCAAGCGCACCGCGGTCGAGGATTATCGCATCCAGTCCCGCGGCGGCAAGGGCATCAGTACCTACGATAAGAAGAAGTTCGCGACGACGGGCGATCTCATCGGTGCGACCCTGATCAGCGACGAGGATGAGATCATGCTCATCAATTCGAACGGCATCATCATCCGCATCGCGGCGAAGGACATCTCGCAGTCCGGCCGCTCCACCATGGGCGTCCGCATCATGCGCGTCGACGAAGATGCCAACATCGTCTCCTTCGCGAAGGTCATCGATGAAGAAGAAGCCATTCGCCGTGCCGACGAGAAACCGTCCAAGCCGTCGAAGGCAGATAATACCGTCAAGCTCATTTAGTTTATCTTATGAAAAAAGGCCGAGCCCGAGGGCTCGGCCTGCTTTAAAGGAACTTGTTTCTCAAAATCAAAGGAGGCAGCGATGTTAGCCGATTTAGTCAGAAAGAACAGAACCTGCAGAAGCTTCGATCCGGACCGTAAGGTAACGGAAGAGGATCTTCATTATATGATGGACTGTGCCAGACTCACCGCGTCCAGTCAGAACAGACAGGGCGTTCGCTACGTTCCGATTCTCGAAGAAGAAGAGGTTCAAATTCTCCATGAAGAGACGCATCTCGGTGCTCTCCTCCCGGAGCTGCACCTTCCGCCGGAGGGCATGGAGCCGTCCGCGTATATCATCCTCTGCTTGGATAGGGAGATTACGAAAGGGCAATCGAACTTCCTGAAGGATATCGGCATCGCCGCACAGACTGTAACGCTGGCCGCGACAGAGCGGGATCTCGGTGCCTGCATGATTGGGAATTTCTCGCCGAAGAAGGTCTCGGAACGCCTCGGAATTCCGGATGGCATCGAGCCGAATTTGATCATCGCTGTCGGCGGCTGCGGCGAAACATTCGTCATCGAAGAGATTCATGCGGGTGAGTCGACGAATTATTATCGCGATGCGGACGGTGTTCATCATGTCCCGAAGCTCGCACTTGAGGATGTCATCGTCAAGCGTTAGCTGCTGCATTTGAAACGGCAGGACAGCGACAATCAGCCTAAAATGAAACCCCGGGAGCGGCAACTCCCGGGGTTTCTCTTTGTGTATCCCTTGGATATGACTTCATTTTACATTTCTTCGCTTTCATGCTCGTCCTCGATCATC
>CASEEM010000016.1 GCA_949286985.1 uncultured Eubacteriales bacterium | reverse complement strand
CAATATTTGATGGATCGAGGATCAAATATTTGTGAAAAAGATAACTTTGGCAAAACTTGCCTTGATTATGCTGAAGAATTTTCATGGAGAAATGATTTGATCCATTTGTTGGAAGGGAACAATATATTCTAAATATGAAATAGTTTTGAGGGAATTTCCGTTGCACCTGAATATCAGGAACGTTTTGAAAGACTTGCACAGGATGCTATGGAATACTATAGTAGCTAGATAAGGAGGCCGAGTTTTATGAATTATACACCTGAAGAAATAATCATGTACAAAGGTTATGAAGGCTATCTATGACAGGGGCATACCAATGAACTTTAAGGGCGCAATGGTATTAAAAGCTTGCCTGATGGAAACCGGCTATCTTGAGGATACTCGTCACACTGTTGATATTGATGGCAATTGGTATTCAGATACACTACCAACAGGAGACCAAATGGTTGAATCCTTGCAGGCAGCTCTTAATAAAAGCGGCATCGAATTGGATGCAGTCTCTTCAGAATGTATGGGGCAGGTCGCTCCGCCGGATTTGAATTTGCAGATAGATCCACAGGAGAAACACTCTTCACCATGGATATCGATGTAAACAGATCTGTAGCATCGACAAAAATCTACGAGGTAGAAGGAATAAAGTTCTGTGGCGTTTCGCCATCCCGGATGATAGCGGACGTTCACTTGGCGATTTTAACGGCTTCCTGTATCGCAAAGCTGAGTTGCAACATTCATATGAAAAATTCAGATTTGAGGGAGGAGTAAATAAGCCACCATTTGAAACCGTTTACAAGTCAGCTCAGCAGTGATGATCGAAAGGGAATGAGATATAACATCATCATGATTTTTTCCTATCAGAAAATAAAAAGCACCCGCCTTACCAGATATCCGGTGAGGCGGGTTTTTCCATAAGGCGAGAAAGTATGCATCACGAAAAGGAGATAAAGTATTGACTGATTGATATTATAATGATATCATTTCAGTATCAAAATGGAGGTGAGTATGATGTTACAGAATGTTGAGCAAAAAGAGATTCATCCGATGAACGGGATGATCATGCTGATTTTAAATACTGTCGGGTTGGTTGTATCCGTGGGAATGACTATCGTGGGTGGTTTCTTGCTTGGACAAAGTAATCAGATTCTCGGAGGAATCCTTCTCATTGTCGGATTGATCTTGATTGTCGTCTTTTCGATTCTCTATCGGGGTTTAAGGGTAGTAGGGCCGAATGAGGCGCTCGTCCTGACGCTGTTCGGTAAGTATTATGGGACGATTCTGAAAGAGGGATACTATTACGTGAATCCTTTTGCCTCTTACAATAATCCGATTTACAGCCTGGTATCCGGCAACCGGAGCAAGATCGAGAACAATGATAAGTCTACGGTCATTCCGGACATAACGCCGAAGAAAACGGTTTCGCTTAAGAGCATCACGCTGAACAACGGTACGCAGAAGGTCAATGATGTGCTGGGCAATCCGATCATTATCGGTGCGGTCGTCATCTGGAAGGTGGCCGATCCGACCAAGGCGGTCTTCAACGTGGACAATTATGCGGAATTCCTGTCCATTCAGACGGATTCCACGATCCGAAATATCGCACGGCAGTATCCGTATGATGATCTGGAGAGCGAGGATGATAATACGAACGAGAAGACACTTCGCTCCAGTTCGCTTGAAATTGCTAATGATATGAAGGCCGAATTGATTGAGCGCGTTCAGGTGGCGGGCTTGGATATCGAGGAGGTTCGCATTACGCATCTGGCTTATTCGGAAGAAATTGCTGCTTCCATGCTGCAGAGACAGCAGGCTTCGGCCGTCATCGCTGCGAAACAGAAGATTGTCGACGGCGCAGTCGGAATGGTGAAGATGGCGATTGATAAGCTTGGTGAAGATGAGATTGTGGTGCTGGATGAAGAAAGAAAAGCCGCCATGGTCTCGAATCTTCTGGTCGTTCTGTGCGCGAATAAGGATACGCAACCTGTCGTTAACAGTGGGTCGATTTATTGATGAATGATTTGGATCAAAAGGAGAGAGCGCTGGAAGAACGCGCCAAACGCCTGGAGGAATTAGAACAAGAAATCCGGGAAAAGGAAAAGGCCCTGAAGCAGAGAGAGAAACAGAAGAAGCAGATTATTCTTCGATTGGCGCCGAGCCTCTGGCAGGAAATCTCTGCTTGGGCTAATGATGATTTTCGGAGCATCAATGCTCAAATAGAATACATCTTGACGAAGGCTGTCAAAGAGCGCAAGAACGACAAATAAGCAGATAAAAAAGAAGCCCTCAGCTGCAGAGAATGCGGTTGAGGGCTTTTTTCACGAGGGCACCATCGCAATGGTGAACGGCAAGGCGAAGCTCATGCGCGACGATTATTGCGACGGTCTCGGCGACTGCCTCCCGACCTGTCCGACCGGTGCGATTTCGTTCGTGGAGCGCGAAGCGGCCGCTTATGATGAAAAGGCGGTGCAGGAGGCGATGTGCAAAAAGAAGGCGCAGGAGGAAGCCCCTGCACCTTCTGCTCCGATCGGCGCGGAGTCACAGCTCGGTCAGTGGCCTTGCCAACTCAAGCTGGCTCCGGTCCATGCTCCTTACTTCAACGGAGCCGAACTCCTGATTGCGGCGGATTGTACGGCGTATGCTTATGCAAGAATGCATGAGAATTTCATGCGCGGCAAGATTACGCTGATCGGCTGCCCGAAGCTGGATGCTGTGGATTACAGCGAGAAGCTGACGCAGATTATTCAGAATAATGATATCCGAAGCGTCTCCCTGGTTCGCATGGAAGTCCCGTGCTGCGGCGGCCTGGAAATGGCTGCAAAGAGAGCTTTGCAGGCAAGCGGCAAGTTCCTCCCGTGGCAGGTTGTTACGATTTCGATTGACGGAAAGATTCCGGGATGATCGGTCAATTAAAAGCAAGCCCTTCGCTGCGGTCATGAAACCTGCGGCGAAAATCCAATAGGTTTTGTTCCTATTATCAAGATTACCGATTGGAACGACTTTTCTCCCTTTGTTAATCTGATTTTATAAACAGAGAAAGAACAATGACGGAGGAATGACATGAAGACAAAGAATCTGTTTTTGGCGGCGGCGCTCTTTATCCTGCTGGTCGTCGGCGGACCTGTGCCTTCTTATGCCGAAGATGCAACGGTCACGATTGAAGACCCGTATTTGAACAAGGTCGTATTGAGCGCTCTCAATAAGACGGAGGGGGATTCGATCACCAAGGAAGAAATGCTTTCGATTACGGAACTCAGCAGTGACAGTCTCCCGTATGTGGAGTCTCCGGCTGAAGACTTGAAGGAGCATAACCGCGGCATTGAGTCGCTGGAAGGCCTTCAGTATGCGGAGAATTTGGAGAGTCTGGATTTGAGTGAGAATCGCATCAGCGATCTCTCGCCGCTCTCCGGATTGGATAAGCTCACCTACTTGGAGGTGGATCGCAATAATATCCGTGATTTGACACCGCTTGCGGACCTTACCGGGCTCGAGCACCTGAATATCTACAACAATTTCCTGGAAAGCATCGAGCCGCTCCGCGGACTTGAGAACCTGCAATTCTTGGATATGCACTTCGCGAACAGAGAGGGAACGGTGATTGATCACAGCCCGCTCTCTTCGTTGACGAGCTTGAATTATTTGAGTGTCGAGAGTAATCATCTCACGAACATTGATTTCCTTCAGCCGTTGGTTGACAGCGGCAATCTTGAAACCATTCTGATACGCGCCAATGCCATCACTGATTTCAGCGTGCTGAGCGATATGCTCTATCGCGAATACCGGGAGATGTATCCGAGCGGCATGCCGGGATTCGAGGAGGCGCAGGAGACCTCCATCATGGTCGGAACGAACAACCAGAATCCGCTGTCCGAGCCGCTTGAGATCGAAGCGTCGGCTGAGGGCGGTGAGGTCCGTGTGGCTTTGCCGAAATTCACCGGCTTTGAGAAGGTGGAAGAATATTATGCCGGCTTTGCTGCCATGATGGAGATGGATCTCTGGCAGATAAGTCTGGAGAATACAGAAGACGGTGTAGATGCTTATTATGATTCGGCTACGAATGAAGCGGTATTCACCTTTGATCCGAATGTGGTCGGAACGCCGATCGATTTCAGCACCCGTCTGATTCTCGGCATCTGGGGTACCGACTTCGAAGCCCAGCTGCCGATCCATGTCACGCAGCCGGCGGATTTCGATTTCGAAATGAATATCGAAGACGGTTCGGAGCAGATTCTGTTCATCGATACGGATAACGAGGAATATGTCTCTTCGAATGATGTCACCGGTACGATTACCGGTCCGAACGGAGAGGCGCCGGAGCTCAAGGATGTCAAGATCTCCTTCACCGGAACCTGTGAGTGGAGAAACAGCATCTCGCAGGAAATTTTCTCCGCGGAGGATATTCGAATCGACGGCAATACGTTCCGCTTCAAGGTGAAGCAGGATAAGGAACGCTCCGCCGAAGGCAATTTCATTCTGAATCCGACGATCGAATTCCGTGTGGAAGGCAGTGATGACACATATACGCTGGAGCGAGGCGCCTTCAAAATTTACAATGTCTATGTAGACAGTGACGCCATTACCGCAATGGATGACCGACTGACCTTCGATGTCGCTCAGTTCCAAGGAGTGAATTACACTTCGACACCGTTTAACCTTCAATTTGAGAAGAATGCGAGACCGATCGAAGCGGTGACGGTCGATGGTTCGGACGGTATCCGTCAACATGTGGTCATTAGTGAAGACAAGAGCACCTTCACGGTGGAAACCGATAAGCAGGGATTAAAGAATCGTTATACCGTCCAGATCATGCTGGAGAGTCGCGGATATAATGAGGCCCCGCTTTATCTGTCTGCTGCAGAGCCGAAGCTCATTTACAGCGCCGAAAGTGCCGAGATTGAAGAGCAGCTGACCCTTTCGCCGCTCTTGCTGAAGAAGGGCGAAGAGGCCGAGATGGAGCTCCGCTATCAGGGAACGGTTCTGGATGAATACAGTGCTTCCGCAGGTAATGCCGATATTCTGGATGTCAGCGGCAATCGGATGATCGGCGTTTCGCCGGGAACCGGAATGGTAGAGATCACGGATCTGATCATCCCTTATGCTGTCGAAGGGGAAGAGATGAATGTGACTTATGTCCCGGGAAAAACCTTCGACGTTTCCGTGTCGAATGCGGACGGACAGCCGACGGCAGAGGATCCGGATACCACGGATACGCCGAAGGGCTCTGAAGAAACGGAAGATGCTTCCGTTGTTCAGACCGGCGATGCTTCGGATGTATTCTTCTGGTCTTTGATCGGTATCAGCACGATGGTCATGCTCTTGGTCTCCGGAATGCTTCGCTATGGATTCCGCAAAAAGTAAATCGACTGACGAAATAACAGTACGAATCACAGGATAGAAGAAAGAGCTTCTGCATTATATGCAGAGGCTCTTTTTAATGGCATTTCATTAACCGGCTCATAAAAGAGTGGAAGCCTTGAATTATTCTTCTTCGTTCTTTGTAAGAGAAGTGATCGCCAGGCAAGCAAGTCCGATTCCAAGCATCCCCATTCCCGAATTGACATCGAGTTCCTTGAGAATAGAAAGAACTACGACACCAACACCCATAGCGAGCGCGATTGCTTTCAGGATCAGTTGGATCATCGGTGTTATATCTTTCTTGCTTTCGTCCTGTGACTCAGCTTTAATCTGCATCAGTTCATCAACACTGATTCCAAACACTTCTGCCAGCTTGGGAATCGTGTTAACATCAGGACAGGAAATATCTCGTTCCCATTTAGATACGGCTTTATCTGTGACTCCCATTTTCTCTGCGAGTTCAAATTGTGTCATACCGTTTTCTTTTCTCAATGATGCGATCATCATACCCGGTGTCTTCTTCATCTCTTCCTGTCTCCTTTTCTTTGATGTCTGCATCATATCACTTTCTTCCTAATCGACTCAACCGACCTACGGTTTAGTTTGGTAGACATATGGTTTACCTGCTTTTCAACGGATCTGAAGATGTACTGCGACTCACTTATTTATTATAATAAATGATAGCTTGAGCAACGAATGTATATGAAGAGGTGCAATCAATGAAACGAGAATCAAAAACCGGAGGCTTCCTATTCTGGGTTCTCCTCTTAGCAGTCATCATTATCGGTTTCTTCCTTCCGAAGTCCGGTTCCCTTGTCATGCTTGACGAATTCTGCAACGTCCTTGTCATTTGGATGATCGGAATCTACGGAGTGACTCGGCTTTGTCAAGGGAGGAAAACCTTCTCTCGTTCAGAGAAGCGCTTTCGAATGTTTTTTGCCGCTTTATGCATCGGATTTGCGGTATTCTTCACGATTCAACCGGCTGCGGATCTCCTTTCCGGAACGACGACGGCTTCTTTCACAGATATCGAAGTCACGCAATCGACGGCTCATACGGGTATCTTCTCGCATCATTATTATCTTACGGGCACTGATACGGAAGGACTGCGCCATCGTCTGGAAATATCGGGGGATGATTATACAGCACTAAATGGAAGAACCTATGATACGGATCCGCTCGGCGAATCGATTACGGTGGAATATTATGAATATACCGGGAGGGTAGTAGGATACTGTGAGGTTTGAATGTGAATGATATCGCTATTCAGTTCATACAGAGCACAGAGGCTCTTCCCCGGCGGAGGAGCCTCTGTTTTTGCATAAATGCTTTTAGTATATAATGAATGCAAAGAATTCAGAACTGTACGCAGCAAAACCGTTCGGAGGACATGGAATTGTTTTTTCAATACGGGGAGAAAGAGATTACCTATCTGAAGAAGAAGGATAAGCGCCTCGGTGAGGTCATCGATCGCGTTGGAAGTGTCGAAAGGGAAGTGGACCCGGACCTTTTCGCTTCGGTCGTCCATCATATCGTCGGACAGCAGATTTCGACGAAGGCGCAGGCGACGATTTGGCGAAGAATCCGGGAGGAGCTGGGCGCTGTGAATGCCGAGACGATTCTCGAGGCCGGCGTCAATCGCCTTCAGTCCCTCGGCATCAGCTTTCGTAAGGCCGAATATATCACGGATTTCGCCGAGAAGGTAGCAAGCGGAGTCTTCGACCTCGAAGGCATATGGGAGATGTCGGATGAGGACGCGATTCGGGAATTATCTTCGCTTAAGGGCGTCGGCGTCTGGACGGCGGAAATGATCCTGCTCTTCTGCATGGAACGACCGAATGTTCTGAGTTACGGGGATCTTGCCATCCTTCGCGGCATGCGGATGGTTTATCGCCATCGGAAAATCGACCGGCCGCTCTTCGAGAAGTACAGAAAGCGCCTCAGTCCGTACGGCAGCGTCGCGAGTCTCTATTTCTGGGCTGTTGCCGGCGGAGCGATACCCGAATGGACGGATCCCGCACCGAAAAGGAGGTAAGAATCGATGATGTATTTATCGCATTACGAATCGCCGCTCGGCGGTATCACGATGGCAAGCGACGGCAGGGCATTGACCGGACTTTGGTTCGACGGGCAGAAATACTTCGCTGACACCCTGACTGAGAAATATGAGGAAAAGGCGCTCCCGATTTTCAAAGAAACCGCTCAGTGGCTCGATACGTATTTCAGTGGCAAGAGGCCGGGTTTCATCCCGCATCTCGCATGGAAGTCCACGCCCTTTCGGGAGGCCGTTTGGGAAATCCTTCTTACGATTCCTTACGGAGAAACGGTGACTTACGGCACAATCGCGAAGCAGCTGGCGGAGCAGCGCGGCACTGCGAAGATGTCCGCGCAGGCCGTCGGCGGCGCCGTAGGTCATAATCCCATCTCCATCATCGTGCCGTGCCATCGCGTCGTCGGAGCCGGCGGGAATTTGACCGGTTATGCGGGCGGCATCGAGAAGAAGGTGCAGCTTCTCACGCTGGAAGGATTGGATTTGTCGAACTATTTCGTCCCGAAGAAAGGAACGGCTTTATGATGCTTTCTTACATGGAAGAACCGTATATCGATTTAGTAATAGTAATGCATAATTCCGAACCTTGTCGGAATAGATATAATGAATGACTCCTTACATCAAACAGGTGTTAATCTGTTAACAAGAGTTTGAAATATCCGAAGCAGGCGCCGACGGAGACGCGGGCGCCTTTTTGCAAGAGAAAAAGTTGACAGAAAGAGGTAAGGTATGGAGTTAGTTAAAGATCTGCCGGAAGTCTTCGAGGAATTCGCGGAGCAGCGCAGGAACTCGTTCATCGGTGTCAAGAAGATCAAGGAGGCGGGAATTCCGGTCATCGGTTCGTATTGCACCTATTTCCCGCAGGAGCTGGCGATGGCGATGGGCGCAGCCAGCGTGAGCCTCTGTTCGACGTCGGACGAGACCATTGCGGACGCGGAGCAGCAGCTGCCGAAGAATCTCTGTCCGCTGATCAAGTCGAGCTACGGTTTCGCGTTGACGGACAAGTGTCCGTTTTTCTATTTCTCGGATGTCGTTGTCGGTGAGACGACGTGCGACGGCAAGAAGAAAATGTACGAGCTCATGTCGGAGTTCAAGGATGTCTACATCATGGAACTTCCGAATACGCAGGGCGAAGAGGCGCTCAAACTCTGGCGCAGCGAGATGATTCGATTCAAGGAATATCTCGAGAAGAAATTCGATGTCACCATCACGGAAGAGGACATCCGCAAGGCGATCAAGACCAATAACAAAGTTCGTCGCTCCCTCAAAGGCCTTTATGAACTCATGCGGAACGATCCGGCGCCGATTACCGGCAGCGAACTTTTCAAGGTTCTCTACGGCAGCACCTTTAAGTTCGACCGCGCGGCCATTCCGGCGGAGGTCGATGCTCTGGTCGCGAAGATTCAAGAGGAGTATGCCGCAGGCAAGATGCAGGAGAAGAAGCCGAGAATCCTCATCACCGGTTGCCCGATCGGCGGTGCGACGGAGAAGGTCATTCGTGCGGTCGAGGAGAACGGCGGCATCGTTGTCACTTATGAGTCCTGCTCCGGTGCGAAGTCCATCGATAAGGAAGTGGACGAGGATAATCCCGATGTCTATGACGCGCTCGCGCGCCGCTATCTCAACATCGGATGCTCCGTCATGACGCCGAATCCGAACAGATTGGAACTCCTGGGTCGCCTGATTGACGAATACAAGGTCGACGGCGTGCTCGAGATGACGCTGCAGGCTTGCCATACGTATAACGTGGAATCTTATAATATCCGCAAATTCGTGACCGAAGAGAAGGAGATTCCGTACCTTGCGGTCGAGACGGATTATTCGCAGGCCGATGTCGCACAGCTGAATACCCGCATTGCGGCCTTCATCGAGATGCTCTAATGCGTATCGCATCGATGAGGTTCTGAGAAAAACCCTGCTGCCGGCAGTAGATTTGCCCGGCAGCAGGGTGCTTTTTATTGCCGGATAGAAAATCGATTCCCCGAACGAGATGAAATATTCTATAATGATGGTAACCATTGTATATTTGAATGCATGAATCATGCCGCAGAATCTGCGACTTTTGAAGGGGGTGCATGATGACGGAGACGAAGAAACCGAATACAACATCGGAGAAGCTCACCAAGAAACAGAAGACAAGAATTCAGCGATGGAAGAAATTCTTCCATGTCATCAATTTCGTTCTTTCTATTGCACTCATCTTCCTCGGTGCCTGTTTGATTATCCTTCGAGAGGAAACGGAGGAAAGTGCGGATTCCCTGTATCTTTTTGTCGGGATTCTGCAGGTCGTATGGTGCACCATCATCTTCATCGTCGGCGCTCTTCTCCCGAAGGATCCCAAGAAGCTTTCGCCGCGAGCACAGAAATGGATCAAAATTCTCGCGGTACTGGCGATGCTGGACGGAAAGGGAAGCTATGCCCTTTATAATAATATCGAGGTGCTGCAACGATACTGGGAGCCGGCCTGGGTTGTTCCGGTCATCTTTTTCGAAGGTGTCTTCGTTGCTTTCAGTCCCGACCTCGGAATCGTCGGAAATATCATCCTCCTTTCGGCGATACTCTATGCGGTTCTCCTTGCGACGACACTCGCCTGGAGCATCTTATATCGAAAGGAGACCGGTACGTTCCGCTGGACGGTTGTCCTCATGCCGACGCTGGTCTTGGTCGTGATTTTCGGCGGCATTGCAGGATATACTTATCTTAAAGGTCAGCTCGAAGGAGAAACTTTGCAGGAAAGGGTCGCTGCTGCTACCGCCGAAAGCGAAAAAGCCCTGGCTGCGTATGAACCCGGAGGTTATAACGAAGAAGATATCGAAGCTTCACAAATGACCATGGATGAGATCTTCGGTATGTTGCAGAATGATATCGGCGGCGACGTTTGTTTCTTCTGGGTTCCGGGAGATGATGAGGAGGATATCAGCCTGCTCGCCTGGAATGACAGCAGTGAGGATATCTATGTCTATCAATGGAATAAACAGGGAGATAAGTACGCTTTAATCAATGCGTTTATTTCCCCGAGCATGTCGAAGGAGGATGTGGAAGGGAAGGAGCAGGGCGTGATTCCGGCACCTTCGAATTGATGAAGAGAATCAAACCTGTTCAAAGTACAGATAGGAGGTAGGATGATTTCGGAAATTTTACCGGGACTGTTGATTCCTTTCGCCGGCACGACGCTCGGTTCGGCTTGCGTCTTCTTGATGCGAAAGGATTTCCCCATCTATGTGCAGCGGGCGCTCTCCGGATTTGCGGCGGGGGTCATGGTGGCGGCTTCGGTGTGGAGTCTGCTGATCCCGGCGATGGAGCAGTCCGAAGGGATGGGAAAGCTGTCTTTCGTTCCGGCTGCGGCAGGATTTTGGCTCGGCATTCTGTTCTTGCTGCTCCTGGACCGCTTGATTCCGCATCTTCACCTCGGATGTGATGAAGCGGAGGGTGTCCCGTGCAAGCTGCGCCGCACGACGATGCTGACCTTGGCGGTGGCACTCCATAATTTCCCGGAGGGGATGGCGGTCGGCGTCGTCTTTGCCGGATGGATGGCAGGAGAAGGCGAGATTACGTTGAGCAGCGCACTCATCCTGTCGCTCGGCATCGCCATTCAGAACTTCCCGGAGGGAGCGATTATTTCGATGCCGCTTCGGGGCGAGGGGCTGTCGAGGGGACGCTCCTTCCTTTACGGTGCTCTTTCGGGCGCCGTGGAGCCGCTCGGCGCGGTGCTTACCATCCTGCTGGCGGGATTCCTGGTGCCGGTGCTCCCTTATTTCCTGAGCTTCGCGGCAGGAGCGATGATGTATGTGGTCGTCGAGGAACTCATTCCCGAGATGTCGGCCGGAAAGCATTCCAATGTGGGGACGGTATTCTTCGCGGTCGGGTTCACCTTGATGATGACCTTGGATGTCGCGCTGGGATAGAAGTAATGAAAGAGGATAGTACGTGAATTACATTGTTCTCGATTTAGAATGGAATCAGGCGAAGAGCAAGAAGCAACTGGTCCGAAAGCCCGTCATCCTGCACGGCGAAATCATCCAAATCGGTGCCGTCAAGCTGGATCCGGACTTTCAAACCGTTGATACCTTCCGGAGCATGGTAGCTCCCGTGCATTATACGACGATGCAAAAATATGTCGAGCGACTGACAGGCATTTCGAACGAAGACATTGCCGCCGGCAAGCCCTTTGAAGAAGTTTTCCGTCGGTTTCAGCAGTGGTGCGGCGAAGATTTTTCATTTCTCACCTGGGGCAAAGAGGACGAAAGAATTCTTCGTACGAACCTGCGGTTATACGGGTATCCCGAAGCGTGGATGCCGAAAACGCTGGATGTTGAACGCATCTTCAATGCACAATTTGTTCGAGCAAAGAATCAAACAGCGCTCAGCAAGGCAGTCGAACAGGTCGGTGAAACACCTCTCACCGCCCATGACGCTCTTCATGATGCGATCAACACTGTTCTCGTATTGAACCACTTAGAGAAGCAAGAGATTCTTCGCGTTCTTCGATAAAAACAAGACCCGTCAAAGGCGACGGGTCTTGTGCTTTTTGTTGTGGTTTTATTCCACAGGGCGCAGGTTATATGGATCTATCTGCTTTATTTTCTCTTGCGGCTGTAAAGGACGGTGCCGGACAGGGTAGTACCCACAGCCAACATAACCGCAATCCACAGCATCATATTGCTGTTGTCGCCGGTCTGCGGGGAAGTGGTATCCGGCTTGTAATCGGGATCAGCTGCGCCGCAGACGGTGCATTTGCCATCTTCATAGCTGTGACCGGTGGCCGGAATGTCAGCAAGCACTCTTGTCTGTGTCATTGCCCAATCAGCCTCAAAGGTAGCTGTATAGGTGGTTTCGCCTTTCTCTGTGCAGGTCGGCGCTTTGGTCTGTTTACTTGTGATTGTTCCTGTTGCCGTTTCTGTATGGCTCGGGTCGTTCTTGCAGGTTCTCGTTGCCGTGCAGCTAGTTCCATCATCGCTCCATGCATAG
>CASEEM010000015.1 GCA_949286985.1 uncultured Eubacteriales bacterium | reverse complement strand
ATCTCCGCGGACGCGTGTTCCATCAGGTGCTCAGCTACTCCAATACGGAGATCAAGAAGTTTGAGACCTCGTCGCTCATCACGCGTGCGACAAATGATATTCAGCAGGTGCAGATGGTCACCACGATGATGCTGGTCATCGTCATGTATTCTCCGATTCTGGCCATCTGGGGCATCTACCGCGTCGTGCAGACCCATGCGAATATGAACTGGCTCATCGTGCTCGGTGTCGCTTCCCTCATGACCTTTATTCTGCTCTTGATGGTCATCGCGCTGCCGAAGTTCCGTATCATGCAGAAGCTGGTCGATGCCTTGAACGGGGTATCGCGTGAGATTCTGACCGGTCTTCCGGTCATCCGCGCCTTCAACCGTGAGAAGACGGAGGAGGAGCGCTTCGATGAAGCGAATACGGATCTCATGAAGACGCAGCTCTTCACGAACCGCGTCATGACTTTCATGAGTCCGGTCATGATGATTCTCATGAACGCCCTTATCCTTCTCATTACCTGGGTTGCAGCCCATCGCATTGATGACGGCAGACTTCAGGTCGGTGAGATGACGGCCTTTATCACTTATACCATGATGATCGTCATGTCCTTCATGATGCTCAGCATGATGTCCATCATCCTCCCGCGTGCCGGAGTTGCAGCGGAGCGTATCGATGAAATTCTCTCCACGGAGAGCTCGATTACGGACCGTCCTGAGGCGCTCGATTATCACCCTTCGAATGAAGGCGAGACACGGACGGGCGGAGAAATCGTCTTCGACCATGTCGATTTCGCGTATCCGGATGCCGAAGAGAATGTTCTCTCGGATATCTCCTTCACGGCGAAGCCGGGCGAGACGACGGCCATCATCGGAAGCACGGGATCGGGAAAGAGTACGCTGGTCAACCTGATTCCGCGTTTCTTCGATGTCACGGGCGGCCGCATCCTCCTGGACGGTCACGATATCCGCGATATCACGCTCCACTCGCTCCGCGAGAATATCGGCTTCGTCCCGCAGAAGGGCGTCCTCTTCTCGGGCACCATCGCATCGAACCTCCGCTTCGGCAATAAAGAGGCGTCCTTGGAGGAGATGAAGGAAGCGGCGGATGTCGCCCAGGCGAGAGACTTCATTGAAGAGAAGAAGGATCAATACGATACGTATATCGCCGAGGGCGGATCGAACGTCTCCGGCGGTCAGAAGCAGCGCCTTTCCATCGCGCGTGCACTTGCGAAGAAGCCGCGCGTCCTAGTCTTCGACGACAGCTTCTCGGCCCTCGACATGAAGACGGATGCCGCTCTTCGTCAGCGACTCGCCGAGAAGGAGAAGGGCATCACGAAGATCATCGTCGCTCAGCGTGTCAGTACCATCCTTCACGCCGAACAGATTCTCGTGCTGGATGAGGGAGAGCTCGTCGGCAAGGGCACCCATGAGGAACTCATGGAGAATTGCGATATTTATCGCCAGATTGCCGAGCTTCAGCTCTCGAATTCGAATATGGAGGGATAGAGAATGGCAGAAAGAAGAAGACCTATGCCCCGCGGTCCTCATCCCGGCGGGATGTCGACCGAAAAGGCGAAGAACCTGAAGGGGGCTTTGAAACAGGTGCTGCAGTACAGCGGCAATTATAAATATGTATTCCTGGTCGTCGTCATTTTCGCGGCGGCAGCTACGGTATTCCAGGTCATCGGACCGAAGGTCATGGGACGCGCGACGACGGAACTCGCGAACGGCCTCATGGCGAAGATTGAGGGAACGGGCGGCATCAACTTTGATACCATCCTTCATATCCTCCTTCTGACACTTCTCCTCTATGTCATCAGCTCCGTTTGCAGTTTCATTCAGGGCTGGTTGATGACGAATGTTACTCAGAAGCTCGTTTACAATCTCCGCAGGGACATTTCGGAGAAGATTAACCGCATGCCGATGAAATACTTCGAGAGCCGTCCGTACGGCGAGGTTCTCTCGCGCATCACGAACGATGTCGATACGCTCGGCCAGTCGCTCAATATGAGCATCACGCAGATCATCACCTCGTTTGCGACGATTATCGGCGTCATCGTCATGATGCTCTCCATTTCGCCGCTTCTCACGGGTATTGCGCTTCTCACGATTCCGGTATCCGTTCTGCTGCTCGCGGTCGTCATCAAGAGCTCGCAGAAGTACTTCACGCAGCAGCAGCGCTACCTCGGCGTCGTCAACGGACAGGTCGAAGAGAGCTTTGCCGGTCATACCATCATCAAGGCCTTCAACCACGAGGCGGCCAGCGAGGAAGAATTTAACGAGGCGAATAACGTCCTCTATGAATCGGCATGGAAGTCGCAGTTCATCTCCGGCACGATGCGTCCGGTCATGATGTTCGTCGGCAACCTCGGATATGTCGGCGTCGCGGTCTTCGGGGGCCTTCAGGCCATTCGCGGCGTCATCGGTATCGGCGACATTCAGGCCTTCATTCAATACGTCAAGAACCTTACGAATCCGCTCATGCAGATTGCACAGGTCATGAATCAGGTTCAGTCCATGGGCGCGGCCGCGGAGCGCGTGTTCGAATTCCTCGGCGAAGAGGAGGAACAGGTCTTCGAGGAAAACCTCGATCTCGAGGGCTTCGAAGGCGAGGTGCGCTTCAACCATGTCAAGTTCGGTTATAAGCCGGGCGAGACCATCATTCACGATTTCAGCGCGGACATCAAGCCGGGACAGAAAATCGCTATCGTCGGTCCGACAGGCGCCGGCAAGACGACCATCGTCAAGCTGCTCATGCGCTTCTACGATGTCGAGGGCGGCAGCATCACCCTTTCGGGTCGCGATATTCGTCACATCAATCGCCATGAGCTCCGAGAGAATGTCTCGATGGTCCTTCAGGACACCTGGTTGTTCTCCGGCACCATCATGGAGAACATCCGCTACGGTCGTCCGGATGCCACGGATGAGGAAGTCATCGCCGCCGCGAAGGCCGCTCACGTTCATCACTTCATCAAGACGCTTCCGGGCGGATATAACATGGTCCTGAATGAAGAGGGCACCAATATCTCGGCCGGTCAGAAGCAGCTCCTCACGATTGCGCGCGCCATCCTCGCGAACCGCACCCTTCTCATCCTCGATGAGGCGACGAGCTCCGTCGATACGCGTACGGAGGAACAGATTCAGAATGCCATGGACAACCTCATGGCAGGACGTACCAGTTTCATCATCGCACACCGTTTGTCGACCATTCGCAACGCGGATCTCATCCTCGTCATGAACCACGGCGACATCATCGAACAGGGCACGCATGACGAACTTCTCGCCGCCGGCGGCTTCTATGAAGAACTTTATAATTCGCAGTTCGATGAAACGGAAGAGGCATCCTAGGAGGCAGCGATGGAGAAAATGAGCACGCTCTGCTATCTGGAACGGGATAACAGCTACTTGATGCTTCACCGCATCAAGAAGAAGAAAGACATCAACAAGAACAAGTGGATCGGTGTCGGAGGTCATTTCGAGCCGGGCGAAAGCCCGGACGACTGCCTTCTCCGCGAGGTTCGGGAAGAGACCGGATACACGCTGACGAATTATCGCTTTCGAGGCATCGTGACCTTCCTCTACGGACAGGGCACGGAGCAGGCGGTGACGGAGTACATGCACCTCTTTACGGCCGAAGGTTTCATCGGCGAAGAGATTCCCTGCGATGAGGGCGAGCTTCGCTGGATCCCGAAGGCGGAGGTCCCGAATCTCGAACTCTGGGAAGGAGACCGCATTTTTCTCCGGCTGCTCGAGGAGACAGAAGACTTCTTCTCGCTGAAGCTGGTCTATGATACGGAGGACCGCTTGATCGAGACCGTATTGGACGGGAAAGAGTTACCTCTTTAAGAGAATGAATGAAAGATCATATAAAAACGCTGTTCGGCCGAGGCCGGACAGCGTTTTTCGCTGGGCTGGCGGGGAAATGTACTGCGAAAAAGGGCGAAAGCTGCTATGATGAGAGACAAGGCAATAGGTAATGGAGGAACGAAGATGCATCATTTCTTGACCAATGAGACAGAAATTCCATTTTTGAATTATATTCGAGAGAATCTTCGTACTTGTACGTCCTTTTCGTTTTCCGTCAGCTTCATCAAGATCGCTGGTCTTCAGCTACTTCTCCGTGATATCGAAGCGGCGCTCGAGAGAGGCTGCGAAGGAAGACTTATCACCTCGACGTATCAGAATTTCACGGATATCGAGTCTTTGCAAAGCTTCTTTACTTTGATGAATCGGTATTCGAATTTTTCGTGTCATCTCGACTTTGAGAGCTTCCACGATGATCAATATCGAACGCGCGGATATCATTCGAAGGGTTATCTCTTTGAATTCGAGGACCACACGGAGGTTGTCGTCGGTTCCTCGAATATCACGCGCTATGCCTTGCTCAAAAATATCGAGTGGGATGTCGCAGTTAAGGATGAGGAACTCTATCGTCAGGCGATGGAGGAATTTGATTCTCTTTTTGATGCAACGCATGTACTGACGAGCGAACTCATCGCGAAGTATTCGGTTCGCCTTCATTATGCGATCGAACGTTGGGACATGGACTATGACCTTTCGGTCGCAAATAAGAAGCCGAATAGCATGCAGCGAAAGGCACTCAAGGAACTCAACCGTAATCGCGCGATGGGAATTAAGCGTTCCTTGATTGTCGCTGCAGCGGGTAGTGGGAAAACCTTTCTGGCTGCTTTTGATGCACTTAATTTCAATCCGAACCGCCTGCTCTATATTGTTCATGAGAGCTCGATCCTCATGAAATCCTTGGAAACCTTCCAGATGGTCTTCGGAAATGATGTCACGTATGGCGTTTTCAACGGGCAATCGAAGGAAGCGAAAGCAGATTTTGTCTTTGCGACGAATATCACGATGGCAAAGCGTCTTGAAGACTTTTCGCCCCATGAATTCGATTACATTATTATCGATGAATGTCACCATGCGACGGCGGAGACCTATAAGAGAATTCTTCAATATTTTGAGCCCGAATTCTTGCTCGGCCTTACAGCAACGCCGGAGCGTATGGATAATCAGGACGTCTTCGAACTCTTCGATGAGAATGTTCCTTATGAGCTTCGCCTTCGTGATGCGATCATGAATGATCTGGTCGTACCGTTTCATTATTATGGGATTCGCGACCAATTGGTCGATTATGGCCTTACGGATCGCGAGGAACGTCGCTTGCTCGCACAGATGGCAAGCGAGGATCATGGCGCTTTTATTGAAAGAGAGATCGAGAATCACCGGCCAGAAGGGAAATTGAAAGCCATCGCCTTTTGCCGCAATGTGACACATGCTCGTATGATGAGCGAACTTCTCGGTGAACAGTATCATACGGCTTATTTGACAGGGAAAAACAATATCGGAGAACGCATCCGGGCTTATCAGGATCTTCAAAGCGATACTCAAGAGCTGGAGATTCTTTTCACGGTCGATATTTTGAATGAGGGCGTCGATATTCCGGGCGTCAATATGGTTCTTTTCCTTCGACCGACGGATTCCTCGACGATTTTCATTCAGCAGCTCGGAAGAGGTCTTCGTAAATATCCGGGCAAGGATTATGTGACAGTCCTTGACTTCATCGGCAATAGCTATAAGAGAAGTGTTCAAATTGCTTTCGCACTTTCTTCGCTTTCAGAGAACTTTGTTCTCGAGAAGCGCCTGATGGCTTCGCTCGTTCGCGATAACTTCAAGGCGATAGGTCTCGAGGAGTACGGTGTAAATATTCAAATTGATAATCTCAGTAAAGAGGAAATGCTTTATCAGATTGAGCAGGAAAACTTCTATGCACTCCGTTATCTGAAGCAGGATTATTTCAACTTCAAGAAGTACATCAATGCGCCATATTATCCATCACATATGGATTATTGGCATAATGATTGTGCACCGGACCTTCTGCGATTCATGACTGCGAAGATCGGTGGTCGCAAGACGAATTGCTATTACAAGTTCTTGGTAGGCATTGAAGAGGATGGACTGCCTATTTTCTCGGAAGATCAAATCGAATTTCTCGAGATATTATCGTCCTTGCTTCCATTAGTCCGGCCGCATGAATATCTGATGGTTCGCGCCTTGCTTCAAGGTATGAAGGACAAAAAAGGACTGGATGAGTATCTGGCTTCTCATCTGGATTCTTATCAGAGTAAAGAACTCGACCATGCATTCCAGTTCTTCCCGGCTATTATGGAAACGGAAGAGGGCTTGAAGCTGAAGACCACGTTGGATGATCAATTTCAGGAGCATCTCGAGGACCTTCTCCAATATGGTTTGACTCGTTATGAGTATGAAGAAAAGCCGGGCCTAGAAGATGGAGAGGACACTTCCTTCCGTCTTTATGGAAATTATCGCATGGATCAGGTTCAGCGAAAGCTGCTCAACAATCCGGGATACAATGCAGTAGGTACTTATTATAAAGAGGATTTTGTCATCATTTTCGCTTCACTCAAGAAGGATCTTCCGGAAGAGGATAAGCTGAATTATAAGGATAAGTTCCTCGAATCGGCTCTTTTCCAATGGGAATCGATGGCGAATCTCCCGGCCTCCCATCTGGAGAAATTGAAGAGCAGTAGATTTGTTCATCTCTTTATTCGAAAGATGAAGGATGAAAACGGCTTCGTTCTCCCGTTCACCTATGTAGGCAAGGGACATCTTCAAAATTGTCGTTCGGCAGGTTCGGATAATGGCACCTATCTCTTTGATGTGAAAATGGAGCATGAGCTGCCGGATTATCTACAATACGATTTTGGGTTGATATAGGTAAGAGAAGTATCGCATGCAAAAAGGACGCTCCTCGGAGCGTCCTTACTTCTTCTTCCCACTATCCAAAGCAAAGGAAGGATGCGACGGCATCCTTCCTTTTTTAGAATCTTATTCGCCGTCACTTGCACTTGCGCTCGGTGTGAGCTGTACCGTGACTCCGCTGATTGTGAGCACCGTGCCTTCCGGCAAATCTACATTTTTGAATTCCGGCTCATAGATGCCCCATGCCATGTCTGTACCCATAGTGCTGTTGATACCGCCTTCGGACATATTGTCGCTATAGACATTGCCGTTTCCGCTGACGGCCTTGATGTCATAGACACCCGGCTCGAAATCCTCGCCGGCTGTGAAGTTGCCTCCTTCGAGCGTGCACTCTTTGCCCTTGGTTTCACGTGGTGTGATGTTCTTTGTCTGAGCCTTCTCACTCGTTATTTCGATGGTCAGCGGACCCTCGATGGTTAGACGTTGATCTTCTTTAAGGATGAGATTCTGAAAGCTATCTTCATAGGTGCCGCTTCCATCGTCGATGCCCATGTTCGCGTTGATGCTTCCTTCATCATAACTTGTTGAGTAAACATATCCCTTACCTTTAATGACAGTAACATTGTAAGTTCCAATCGGAATATCGATGCCGACGGTGTAATTACCGCTTGTGAGCTGTACGGAATACGCTTCCGTCGAAGTATCGGCGGGTTTTTCTTCACTTTCTCCTCCACTTCCGCCGCAGGCTGTGAGTGCGAAGCACCCGAGGACGAGCGCCGCTGTGATAGCGAGCATTTTCTTGATTTTCATGGTTCTGCTCCTTTGTTCTGTAGTAGAAAATTGCTGATTCGAGACAGAGATTGTCCCTTGAGTGGGTTAAGTATAGCAGAGTACAAAAAAGAGACTGTCGTATGAATACGACAGTCTCTTTGCTCTGTCAGCGAAGTGTGACAGTTATCCCCTTGTTATAAGAAAATAATCGCCCGCACCGGGCAGACCGGCGCGCAGTACCCGCAGCGGACGCACTTCGTCTGATCGATTTCGGCGAGGCCGTTCTCGTTCCAGAAGATAGCGCCGGAAGCACAGCGGCTTTTGCACGTGCCGCAGCCCTCGCAGTCGCTCTGGTCGATCATCATGCGCTTTTTGCTCGTATCCGGGTGATAATCCGCGGGAAGTCGGTGCTCGAAGTATTCGACGGCGCGGTCGACCTCCTCCGTGCTTCCCATGCCTATCATGACGGAGGAGACGCCGGGGAGGGCGGTGACATAATCGAGGCAGTCCGTATAATCATCGACGAGATTGCCGCCGCCGAAGGCCTTCATCGTGAACACCCCGAGGCCGGCCCCGCTCGCCCTCCGAATCGCATCCTCCATGGCCTCGCGCGTCCCCGGCCCTTCGCCGCAGCGAATCCCGAGCCCCGCCTTGTTGACCAAAGCGAAGACCGCGTCGCAGGCCGGGTCGGCGGCGGCCCGGAGAACCGCATCGACGTGATGCGTCGAAATCCCGATGGACTTGACCAGCCCTTCCTCCTTGCAATCCTGAAGCGCGCGCCACGCCTCCGTGCGCGCCTCATAATCCGTGACGCCGCGCACCTCATGGAGCAGGAAGATATCGACAGACTCGAGGCCCAGCGCCTCCAGGCATTCGAGTACCGCGGCGCGCGCCCCCGCATAATCCGGCTCCAGCGTCTTGCTGACGATGACCGGAAGGACATCAAGTCTGCCCGCATCGACGTCGGTCCGAAGCAGATCGAGCGCCGGACGGAGGTAGCGATACGTATCATAATATTGCGCCGTGTCGAGGAAACGGATCCCGGAGCGCACTGCATGCACGATGATTCCGGCGCCCTCCTCCGGCGTGAGATTTTTTTGCGAGAAGCCCATGGTCAGCGTGCCCATGCCGAGCGGCGTGACATCGAGGCCGGTTTTTCCTAATCTGATGCTATCCATGGGTACATTCTAGCACGATAGTACGATATAATATAAGGTATATTTTCACGGCCGCTGCGGGCGGCGGAGAGGAGGCGCCTCGTGACGATGGACAGGGACGCATTGAAAGAGGCGAAGCAGGAATATGAGCGCTGGCTGAATGCGCCGGAGGTCGATGAAGCGACGAAGGAGGAGCTTCGCGCCATAGCCGGGGACGAGGAAGAGCTCGCGGAGCGATTTTCTCATCGCATGACATTCGGGACATCCGGCATGCGCGGCGTTATGAAGGCCGGCATTTTCACCATGAACAGGTATATGGTCCGTTATGCGACGGAGGCGCTTTCGCGGATTCTCTTGAGAGAGACATCTTCCCGGGAAAAGGAACGCCCTTCGGTCGTCCTCGCTTTCGATTCCCGTTATCACAGCCGGGAATATGCGCACGATGCGGCAGCGGTGCTGGCGGCGCATGATATCGAGGTCTACCTTTGGGAGGAGCTGCGTCCGACACCGGAGCTTTCGTTCGCAGTTCGCGAGACGGGATCGGCGGCCGGCATCAATATTACGGCGAGCCATAATACGTATGAATATAACGGATATAAGGTCTACGGGCCGGACGGAGCACAGCTCTCACCGGCGGGGACGGACGCCTTGGCGGCGGAGATGGATAAGCTCGATCTCTTCCGCGATGTCACCTATCTCTCGGAGGAGGAGCTGACGGAGTCGCCGCTCGTTCATATCCTGGATGAGGAGATGGACGAGGCCTATCTCGAGGCGGTCTATGCGCAGTCGGTCGGACGAGAATATGTCGAGGATGTCGCCGAGGAGATGCGGATCATCTATACGCCGCTTCACGGGGCCGGACGCCTCTTGGCGCCGGAGATGCTCCGCCGCATCGGCATTCATCATCTGGTGACGGTCGAAGAGCAGATGGAGCCGGACGGGGATTTCCCGACGGTACATACGCCGAATCCGGAGAGTGATGACGGATTCCGCCTTGCCAAAGAATACGGGGCGCGGGAGCGGGCGGATCTCCTGCTCGCGACGGATCCGGACAGCGACCGCTGCGGCGTGATGGTGCGCGATCCCGAGACGGATGAATATGTCCGCCTGACCGGGAATGAATGCGGCTGTCTCCTGCTCGATTATCTCATCCGGGAGCACCGGAGAAGGGGCGACCTGCCGGAGAATGCGGCGGCTGTCGAGAGCATCGTCTCGTCGAGGTTGTTCGCCGTGATTGCGAAGAAGAATGATATCGCGCTGGCCGAGGTCTTCACCGGCTTCAAATTCATCGGGGCGAAGATTCGCGAATTTGAGGAGAGCGGGGAGCATCAATTCCTCTTCGGGTATGAGGAGAGCATCGGCTTCCTCGCCGGGACGTATGCGCGCGACAAGGACGGTATCCTCGCCTCGATGCTGATCGCGGAGATGGCCTGCTATTACCGCGGGCTCGGCATGAACCTCCTCGAAGCGCTCGAAGAGCTTTATGCGAGATACGGATATTATACCGAGGAGACGGTTTCGACGATGTTTGACAGCGTCGACGCGGCGCAGGAGATGACAGAGCGGATGGCGAAGCTCCGCGAGCAGACGGCGGCCTTCACCTCGGAGGGTATCGAGGTCGCGGATTACCTCGAAGGGGCACGGCACCGGAGAGACGCCGCGGGCGCTCAGATTCGGGAGGAGCTGCAGCCGCAGGGGAGCAATGTGCTGCGTTATGCCTTCCCGGACGGCTCGTATGTTGCCGTTCGTCCGTCCGGCACGGAGCCGAAGATCAAGATGTATATTCTCGCGCACGGGAACTCTGCGGAGGCGGCCGATGCGCGTGCTGCCGAACTGAAGGCATGGGGAAAGGAGATCCTTTGTTTCTAAAGGGATATCAGAAGGAGAATTTGAAGAAGGATATTCCGGCCGGCATTCTGGTCGCATTCGTCGCCATTCCGATCTCCATCGGTTATGCGATGATGATCGGACTGCCGCCGGAATACGGATTGTACGGGACGATGCTGCCGATCTTGGTCTTCGGACTCTTCGCTTCGACACCGCGTTTCGTCTTCGGCGTCGATGCGGCGCCGTCCGTCATGACGGTGGGATTCCTGGCGACGATGGGGATCCATGAAGAGAGTGAGATCCTGGCCATCGTGCCGGCCCTCGCATTCGTTGTCGCCGTTTGGCTGTTCATTTTCCGCGCCGTTCACCTGCCGAAGGTCATCCGCTTTGTCTCGGAGCCGGTCATGGGCGGCTTCATCACGGGACTCTGCACGGAAATCATCCTCATTCAGTTCCCGAAGCTGTTCGGCGGTTCGCCGGGTCACGGCACGCTCCTGGCACTTGTCGGGCATATCGAAGAAGAGGCGGCGAAGGGCGTGCATGTGATGTCGCTGGCCATGGGACTTGGGACGGTGCTGATTCTCTTGATCAGCCGCAAATTCTTCCCGCGCATTCCGATGGCAGTCGTCCTGATGTTTCTCTCGGTTTTCGCGAGCATGGTGCTGCCGCTTGAGGCATGGGGCGTGAAGCTCCTGCCGGATGTTCCTTCCGGCCTTCCGTCGCTGAGCATTCCGGATCTGAGCTATCTCATGGATCATCCGGAGGAGATTTTCCTTAACGGCGGCATGATTGCGCTCATCATCATGGCGGAGACGCTGCTCGCCTCCGGGGCGTACGGTCGTCGCTTCGATGATCATCTCGAGCCGGACCGGGACGTCTTGGCCTGCGCCGCCGGCAACCTCGCCTCGTCGCTCGTCGGCGCTTTTCCGGTGAACGGCAGCGTCTCCCAGACGGGAATCATCAATCAATTCGGCGTCAAGTCGCAGATGATGTCGCTCGCCGCTTCGGTGACGCTCTTCTTCATCCTGCTCTTCGGTACGGGCTTCATTGCCTATATCCCGGTTCCGGTGCTCACGGGCATCGTCATTGCGGCACTGATCAGCAATATGGAACTCGGTCTGGCCTGCAAGCTGCAGAACGTCGACCGCGCGGAATTCTATATCTTCTCGGCTGTCTTTGCGACGGTTCTCGTCGCCGGAACGATTTACGGCGTCTTGATCGGCATGATGCTCTCGTTCGTCACGATCATCATCCGCGCCTCCGATCCGCCGCGCGGCATGCTGGGATATATTCCTTCGCAGGATGATTTCTTCCCGGTGACCTTCGCGAGCGGTGCGCGGGAGATTCGCGGCATCGTGCTCTATCGTTTCAGCGGCGCGCTCTTCTTCGGTAACGCCGCCTTGCTGGAGGACGAGATCCTCGAAGCGTGGGAGCAGCGAACGGATACGATCGAAGCCATCATCATCGATGCGAGCGGTGTGACGAGCATCGATATCACGGCGACGGAATATCTCCTGAATCTTTATGAAAAATGCAAGAAACACGGACTGCGCTTCTATTTGACGGAGCACACATCGGCGCTGAATATGCAGCTGCGTGAGTTCGGTGCGGAGGAACTCTTCCGTGAAGGAGCCGTGCTTCCGAGCATTGAGCGCGCGCTTAAGGCATCGAATATCGAGGAGCCTTATCCGCTTCTTCCGGAAAAGGAGAAGGAGGGGAAGAAGCTTCATCGGACGCAGAGCTATTTGACGGATTTCGAATGGGCTTACGGCGCAGATGCGGAAGAGAAGCTGAACGAATTCGTCGTCATGCTGGCGGATCGCCTTCTCACGATGGATGAATTCGACGACCGCCTGATTATCGATGCGGAACGTCTCTTCTTCGGTCATTTGCCGAGCGATGAGGATGAGGAGCACTTCCTCGAATTCCTGGAGATTCAGCTGGCCTATCTGGCACAGAGGCCGGAGACGAGCCGCGAGGCTGTGGCTCGTGCGGAGGCGAGAATCCTTCGTCTCCATGCGAAGCTGGACAGCCGTTTAGCCATCGAGCATCCGGAGAAGTTCCGCGGCCTTGTCGCGTGGCGTCTTGCGCTCAAGAAGCGCTTCTGTCTCAAGCATCCGGAGGCGGCCGAGCGATACCGGGAGGAGAGTACGCTTTATTATGAGCTCCTTGCCGAACAGGATGCCTCCCTGCCGGAGGAAATTCGGGAGATGTGCCGCGAGATGGAAGAGGAATTGAAGTTAGTCGAAACAGGAGGAGAAACCCGATGAAGCTCTACATGATGAGGCACGGACAGACGGATTTCAATCGTCAGAAGCGCCTTCAGGGTCAGATGGATATCCCGCTGAATGAGACGGGCATCGCGCAGGCTGAGGCGCTGCACGAGGAATTCCGTAAGAGGGATATTCACTTTGACCGCGTCTATGTCAGCCCGCTGCAGCGAGCCATTCATACGGCGGAGATTGCCTGCGGCATTGATCGCAGCCTCTTCATTCCGGATCCGCGTCTCATCGAGATCGATTTCGGATCCATCGAAGGGATTGAATACAGCAAAATGCCGCCGGAATGCGCGAGCTTCTTCTCGGATCCGTCGCAGTACATTCCGCCGAAGGGCGGCGAGACGATCGAAGCGATGACGGCGCGCATGATGGATTTCCTCCGGGATGAAAGCATTTGGGAGGGCGAGGGCGACATTCTCGCCGCTTCGCACGGAACGGCGATGCACGGCGTGCTGCGCGAGTTTCACGGCACGCCGCTCTGCGACTTCTGGGTGGAGCCGGTGACGAACTGCGATGTCCTCGTCTTCGAGCGAGTGGACGGCGAAGTCCGCATTCTGGATGATGAGAAAATCTCCGTGGCGAAGGGGTATACGCTATGACGGTTTTGAAGGCTGCGGCGGCTGCGGCGGAACGTGGGACAGCTGTGACGGAGCGCGAGAGCAAGAGGCGGTCGCTCGACCACATTCTGGAACCGGTCTGCGATGAGCATTCCGGACTGCTCATTCTCGGGAGCTTCCCTTCCGTCCTCTCGAGAGAAAACGGCTTCTATTACGGCAATCCGCGGAACCGTTTCTGGCCGGTCCTCGAAGCATTGACCGGACGCGAGGTACCGGAGGGTCCGGCGGCGCGGCGCGCCTATCTCCTCGAGAACGGTATCGCTGTCTTTGATGTCATCAAACATTGCACGATTATCGGCTCGGATGACAGCTCTATCGAGGATGTTGTCGTGTGCGACCTCAGCCCGATCCTGAACTGCTGCGGCAGGGAGATTCCGATCTTCACGAACGGCGGCAAGGCGGATCAGCTGTACCGGAAATATCTGGAGCCGGTGACGGGCATCCGCGCGGTGCGGCTGCCTTCGACGAGTCCGGCCAATGCGGCATGGTCGCTCCCGCGTCTCGTCGAGGCGTGGGGTGCAGAGGTCGGTCCGTATCTCAGGTCTGTTTGATCAAGTGAATATAAAGCAACGGCTGTCGGCTGCCTTGGTACCAGGGCGCCGACGGCCGTTTTTTCTTTGAACGGAAGAGGCGACGGTAGCCGTTTTGGCATGAGAAGGGAGCGGTGAACGCCCACCCGGCGCCTTACACGGAATTTACATCTGTTTCACCTATGCTTGCTCGATTTTTACCGCTTATTCATAACGAAAAGATCGATGCCTCCGCGGTCCGCCTGACCGATCTCGGGGATTTCGACGATCTCGATGAGGCGAAGGCGCGGCAGGACGAAGCGCTGAAGCGGGTGCAGCAAACCCGGGCGGAATAAGTAGAGGGGTATAAAAAAAAGCGGCGGTACGCGAAGAGGAAGCTCTTCGTCGTACCGCCTTTTTCATAATCCATCTTATTCCATGCCGCTGAGGAGGCTGTAGAGAAGCTTGTAGAGGAGTTTGGATTCCTCCGGGGTAAACTTGACGCAGGTCCGGAGCTCGTCCGGCACGGCGAGGGCGTCTTCGCGGAGGTCGAGGCCTTCCTTCGTGATGCGGATGATGAGATTGCGCTCGTCATTCGCATCGCGGGTGCGGGTGAGATATTTCTTCGCTTCCAGCTTCTTGAGGAGCGGCGTGAGCGTTCCCGAATCGAGGAAGAGTCTCCTGCCGAGTTCCTTAACGCTGAGCTCGCGCTCCTCCCAGAGGATCATCATGGTGATATACTGCGTATACGTGAGGTTGAGCTTCGAGAGGAAGGGCTTGTACCTCCGGATGATCTCCTTGGAGCAGGCGTAGAGGGGGAAGCAGAGCTGATTCTCCAGCTTCAATTTGTCATATTTCGAGCTCTCGGCAGCGGCGTTGTCTTCGGCGCGGGATGGGTTCATGCTTTCCTTCGGATCCATGAGAGCCTCCTTTCTGTGATACTCGGAATTGAACTTCATGCGCTTCGTGTGCTTCGTCGGCAGGCCGGATGCGAAACGATATGCGCACTAATGTATTGCATACAATTTATGGGAAAATTATACCCACTCGATGTCGCTTCGTCAAGCGGGAGGTGCGTACTTTAGGCAAACCATGCTTTAGAAGCCGCCGCTCTTGTGATAGAATAATTCTTATAATAGGGAGGGGAGGAGACGCCGTGTTTCGCGAAACGAAGGACATCTTGGATCGCTTGGCGAAGGGTGAACATCTTCCGGCTTCCGCCTGGCAGTCGCTTCTCGAGGACGAGAGCGAGGAGGCTGCCGCGTATGCGAAGGCGCTCGCGCGCGAGGTCACGGACCGCTGCTTCGGGCGGCGGGTCTATCTTCGCGGCCTCATCGAGTTCACGAGCTATTGCCGGCAGAATTGCTATTACTGCGGACTGCGAAGCGGCAACACCCGGGCGGAGCGCTTCCGCCTGACGGAGGAAGAGATCCTGGCCTGCTGCCGCCACGGCTATGAGCAGGGGCTTCGGACCTTCGTCCTTCAGGGCGGGGAGGATCCCTTCTTCACGGAAGATAAGATCTGCCGCCTGATTAGCCGGATTCGGGAGATGTATCCCGAGGCGGCGGTGACGCTGTCCATCGGGGAATGGCCGAAGGCGAGCTATCAGCGTTTCTTCGAAGCGGGAGCGGACCGCTACCTTTTGCGCCACGAGACCGCGAACGAAGCGCATTACCGGAGGCTCCATCCGGCGAAGCAGCGCCTCGAGACGCGGAAGCGCTGTCTCTATGATCTCAAGGACATCGGATTCCAGGTGGGCGCCGGGATGATGATCGGTTCGCCCGGTCAGACCGTCTCGTGCCTTGCGGAGGACTTTCTCTTCCTGGACGAACTCCGTCCGCATATGGTCGGGATCGGCCCCTTCATCCATCACCGGGATACGCCGTTTCGGGACGAACCGAACGGATCCACGGAGAGGACTTATTATTGTCTGTCTTTGCTGCGTCTCTTGCTGCCGGAGGTCCTGCTCCCGGCGACGACAGCGCTCGGTACGCTGGTGCCGGGCGGTCGGGAACGCGGCATCGAAGCCGGCTGCAATGTCATCATGCCGGCCATATCCCCGGCGGAGGCGAGGGCGAAATACCTCCTCTATGACGGGAAAGTGACAGCGGAGCAGGGCGGAAGCTCGGGTATCCATGAACTCGAGGCGAGCCTTGCAGCCATCGGTTATCGCATCGATTCCTCGCGCGGCGACGCACCGGCGTGGCATCGGAGAAAAGGAGTGACAACATGAACATCCAAGAACTCGAAAAAGAAACCAGACCGTACGTTCCTTTTGAACTCGTCGAGACCTTCATGGTCGAGTCCTTCAAGAAGCTGGGCGTACCGGAGGAGGATGCGAAGATCTGCGCCGACGTGCTCATTGAGAGCGACCGCCGCGGCATTGAGAGCCACGGCGTCAATCGCTTCAAGCCGATCTATGTCGACCGCATCAACAAGGGCATTCTGAACCCGGTCACGAAGATCGATGTCATCCGCGAGTCTCCGACGACGATGGTCATCGACGCCAACGATGGCATGGGCATGGTCGCTTCCAAGTTCGCGATGGATCATGCGATCGAAAAGGCGAAGAAATACGGCACCGCCTGCGTGGCCGTCCGCAATTCCTCGCATTACGGCATCGCCGGATACTGGAGCAGCATGGCGACGAACGAAGGCATGATCGGCATCACGGGCACGAATGCCCGTCCGTCGATTGCACCGACCTTCGGTGTTGAGAACATGATGGGCACGAACCCGCTCACCATCGGCATTCCGACGGATGAGGGCGTCGATAAGCCGTTCCTCATCGACTGCGCGACGTCCATCACGCAGCGCGGCAAGCTCGAATTCTTCGAGCGCATCGGCAAGGATACCCCGGCCGGCATGGTCATTGGCCGCGACGGCTCGGCACTCACGGATACGCCGTACATCCTGAAGGCGCTCACGGAGGGAGAGGCGGCGCTTGCACCGCTCGGCGGTATCGGCGAGGACCTCGGCGGATATAAGGGATACAGTTATGCGGTCGCTGTCGAGCTTCTCTCAGCGGTTCTGGCCGGCGGTATGTTCCTCAAGGATCTCACCTGCTTCAATCCGGACGGCAGCCTCCGTCCGTACCACCTCGGTCATTTCTTCATCGTCATCGATCCGGATGCGATGATCGGCCGCGACGTTTGCGAAAAAACGGCGGGCGATATCCTTCGTGCCCTCCGTGCTTCGGAGAAGGCGCCGGGCGAAGAGCGCATCTTCACGGCCGGCGAGAAGGAATGGATCGTCAAGGACTTCCGCAGAGACAAGGGCGTTCCGATGGGCGAAGCCGTGCAGAAGGAATTCCTCGAGGTCCGCGATGCGCTCGGCATCGATATCACATTCCCGTTTGAGAAATAAGATCCGGAATTTGAGTGATAAGGTCTTGGATTCAAGTAATAAGGTCTCGGAGGATTCCGCGCGAAGAGGCGCGGAATTCAGAAGAGACAGGAAAGGAGATTCTTATGATCCGATTGGCAATTAACGGATTCGGCCGCATCGGCCGATTGGCCTTTCGCAAGGTGCTCGAGCAGGAAGAGTTCGAGGTCGTTGCTATCAACGATCTGACCGAACCGGAGATGCTCGCGTATCTGCTGCGTTATGACAGCGTCCAGGGCACGCTGCACGATCATGAGGTTCGTGCGACGGAGAAGGGAATTGCGGTCGATGGCCGCGAGATCCCGGTCTACAGCGAAGCGGATGCTTCGAAGCTCCCGTGGAAGGAGCTCTCCATCGATCTCGTACTCGAGTGCACCGGCTTCTATACCTCGAAGGACAAGGCGTCGGCGCACCTTGAAGCCGGCGCGAAGAAGGTTCTGATCTCCGCTCCGGCAGGTAACGACCTCAAGACCATCGTCTACGGCGTCAATCATGAGACGCTGACGCCGGAGGACCGCATCGTCTCGGGCGCCTCCTGCACGACGAACTGCCTGGCCCCGATGGCCAAGGCGCTCGCCGCATATCGCGAGCTCCGCACGGGATTCATGACGACGATCCATGCATATACCGGCAATCAGAAGATTCTCGATGCCCCGGTGAAGGGCAATAAATTCCGCCGTTCGCGTGCGGCAGCGATCAACATCGTCCCGACGACGACGGGCGCGGCACAGGCCATCGGCAATGTCATTCCGGAGCTCGCCGGCAAGTTGATCGGTTCGGCACAGCGCGTGCCGGTCGCTACGGGATCCATCACGATTCTCGATGCGACGCTCAAGGATATGACAGACAGCGTCACGGTCGAAGGCATCAACGATGCGATGCGTGCGGCCGCCGATGAATCCTTCGGTTATAACGAGGACGAAATCGTCTCGACCGACGTCATCGGCATGAGCTACGGTTCGCTCTTCGACGCGACGCAGACGCTGGCACAGAAGTGCGGCACACATATTTATGAAGTACGAGTCGTGGCCTGGTATGACAACGAGATGAGCTATGTCAACCAGCTGATTCGAACGATGAATCATATGGCGAAGCTGTAGATCTGACATGCGGCGAAGCCGAAAGAATTATCTATGTATGGAGGAATGGGAGTTATGGAAGTGAAAGAAGCCAGACAATACGTTGTCGACAAGCTGGATTACGCGTTCAAGCCGAGTTCGATCGGCGTCATCGGAGCCAGCCGCAACGAGAGAAAGGTCGGATTCAAGGTCATCCAGGGCCTTCGCAAGAGCGGTTATGACGGCGAGATCTATCCGATCAACATCAAGGCGACGGAGGTCGCCGGTCTCCCGGCTTACAAGTCGATTCTCGACGTGCCGGCAGAGATCGATCTCGCGTTCATCGCGCTTCCGGCACCGCGCGTCTTCGATGCTATCAAGGAGTGCGTCGCGAAGAAGGTCAAGATCGGCGTCGTTTCGTCCTCCGGTTTCAAGGAGATCGGCAACGGCGATCTTCAGAATGAGATTACGGAATACTGCCGCGAGAACGAGTTCCCGCTGATCGGACCGAATCTGGTCGGCATCGGAACGCCGTATCACAATTTCAACTGCGGCTTCATTCCTTATCTTCCGAACAAGGGACCGGTTGCCCTCATTTCGCAGTCCGGATCCAATCTCCTGGCGGCGCTCGGCTCGTCCCAGGTCGACCACTTCGGCATCAGCATGTTCGTCGGTCTCGGCAACAAGGCCGATGTCGACTTTTGCGAGATGATCAAGTATGCCGATAAGGAGCCGAATACGCGCTGCATCGCCGTTTATATCGAGGCGCTCGACAGCCCGGAGGCCTTCAAGAAGGCCTGCCTCGAATGTGAAAAGCCGATCACGGTCATCAAGGTCGGCGCTTCCAAGATCGGCGTCAAGGCCGCCTTCGCTCATACGGCATCGGAGAACCGCGGCCATACGAACGAGGAATACGATAAGCTTTTCGAGGAGTCCGGCGTCATGAGAGAGAACACCTGGCAGGAGTTCCTCGATACCTCGCTCGCATTGGGCAACTGTCCGCCGCTCCGCGGCGACAATGTCGTCATGATCACGAACGGCGGCGGTGCGGGACTGCTCGCCTGCGACCACTTCGAACGCCTCGGCATGCCGCTCCATGAGCTCAAGGAGATCTCGCCGGAGCTGAAGAGCAATATCCGCAGCTATATGCCGGACTTCGGTTCGCCGCTCAATCCGGTCGATATCAGCGGTACGGCGACGTCCGACATGTACGGCGGCGCACTCCGTACGGCTTATCGCGACGAGAATGTCGACGGCATCATGATTTCCGTCTGCCCGACGGCTGTCACGGACGTCGATGCCATCACTGAGACGTTCATCGCCAGTCACAAGCAGTACAAGAACCTCGGCAAGCCGATCATCAGGGAATGCCAGGGCGGTCGTGAGTGCCGCGAAGCCATCATGAAGCTGCGCGATAACGGCATCCCGGCCTTTGCGACGGCAGAGCAGGCCGTCAATGCCATGTTTGCCCTTCGTCGCTACAGCCAGATCATGAATCAGAAGGAAGAGCTCATCAAGAAGGCGCAGGCAGCGGAAGCCGCAAAGAATGCGGAAGAGGAAGTGAACGCTTAACGTTTTCGATCGCTGATCGTCACGGCCGGCGCAGCAGGTCTGTAAAAAGCACGAGAGACGCGGAGTTCCGCGTCTCTCGTTGATTTTACATAAGAACCTTAGTATAATATATCTGTTAAAGTATTTTTTGGCATTTTTCGATAAAAAGTTTCAAAAGATGTCGAACGGAGGATGGGATGAAGAGAATTCTGGTTCCCCTGGACGGATCGCCGCGCAGCCTTCTCGCCTTGGAGCAGGTGAAGCATATGTTCTCACCGAAGGCTTTCGAGATCATTCTCCTCATGGTGCAGGAGAATGCGGGATACGGCAAGACGGTCGCCGACACGTATCCGGAGCGCAGGGAAATGGAATCGAAGCTGAATATGTATGCCGGCGAGCTGGAGCATTATCATGTCACGGTGAAGACGGCATTCGGCAAGGCCGGTGCCAAGATCATCGAGGCGGCCAAGGAGCTTGCGGCCGACATGATCGTCATGACGAAGTCGACGAAACAGGGCGGCTCGAATGTCATCGGAATGACGGCGGCTTATGTCCTTCGCCATGCGAGCTGCAATGTGCTCATCGTTCGCGAGGAGCAGGAGCGCAAGCATCAGGTCTATCGCGGCCTCGTCTACCGGAGAGCCGAAGGAGTTGTCAATCTCCGCGGCCAGCTGACATTTAAGCAGAGCGAGTGCATCCTTCCGAGTGTGAAGGGTCATGCGCTCTATGAATTCAAGATCACGCGCGGCAAGATTCGATTCATCCACAATTCGTATAATCCGACGACGGCGGAGTGGGATCTCCCGCCGGTCAGCGGTCAGGAGGAATTTGTCGAGATGGAGGAAGGCGATACGGTCGTCCTTCATGTCGATGCGACGGGAGAAGGCCCGATTGCGGATCGCATCCGCATCGTCAACCGCAATATGAAGACCGAGGCGGTCTTCTCGTACCGGATCACGATCGACCGCGAGGCTTACGGATTGACAGAATCCTAGGGATTTGTTATCTTATTAAGAGTAATCAGAGGAGGGATAGACATGAGCAGAATTAAGACGATTTCTACGCGCAACATGGCGAAGTCGACGGTCACGGGTGGCTGCGGCGAGTGCCAGACCTCTTGCCAGTCGGCAAGCAAGACTTCCTGCAGCGTTGCGAATCAGCACTGCGAGCAGCAGAAGAGCAACTAATCGACGAAAGGGGCTCCGCTTCTGCGGAGTCCTGTTTTTTTATTGAAAGGAAATTCAAACGAGCATGATCCATCAATATAAGCTCAACGGATATAACATCATCATGGACGCGAACAGCGGTGCCGTTCATTCCGTCGACGACCTCGCTTATGATGTCATCGCCTGCATGGACAAGGGCATGGACGCGGAAGCCGTCAAGAAGGAACTCCTTCCGCGCGAAGGGATTACGGAAGCGGATATCGACGAAGTCATCGCCGATGCCGAAGCGCTTCGGGAAGAGAAACTCCTCTGGAGTGAGGACCCTTTCGAGGCTTCGGCGGAGAGCTTCAAGGCGAAGCAGTCGGTGCTCAAGGCTATCTGCCTTCATGTCGCACACGGCTGCAATATGGACTGCCGCTACTGCTTCGCCGGCAAGGGCGAATACCACGGCAAGGCGGGGCTGATGCCGCTCGAGGTCGGCAAGCAGGCGCTGGATTTCCTGGTCGCGAATTCCGGAACGCGCCGCCATCTCGAGGTCGATTTCTTCGGCGGTGAGCCGCTCCTCAACTGGGAGGTCTGCAAGGAGCTCGTCCGTTACGGCCGCGAGATCGAGAAGAAGACGGATAAGATCTTCAACTTCACGCTGACGACGAACGGCGTTCTCATCGACGACGATGTCATTGACTTCTGCAACCGCGAGATGGGCAATGTCGTCCTCTCGATGGACGGCCGCCGCGAAACGCACGACTTCATGCGCACGAGCAAGGACGGCAAGGGGACCTATGACCGCATCATCGAGAAGTTCGGCAAGCTCGCCGAGGCGCGCGGTCAGAAGGAATATTATATGCGCGGCACGTATACGGCCTACAATAAGGACTTCGCGAACGATGTCCTGGCGATGGCCGATCTCGGCTTCCGCGAGACGAGCATCGAGCCGGTCGTCAGCGATCCGAATACGGATTATGCCCTTCACGAGGAAGACCTGCCGGGTCTCAAGAAGCAATATGAGATTCTGGCCAAGGAGATGCTGGAGCGCGAGAAGCGCGGCGAAGGATTCAACTTCTACCATTATACGGTCGACCTGACCGGCGGCCCGTGTATCTATAAGCGCGTCAGCGGCTGCGGCGTCGGTACGGAGTATATGGCTGTCACGCCGTCGGGCGATCTCTATCCGTGCCACCAGTTCGTCGGTGATGATGATTTCAAGGTCGGCGATGTATGGGAGGGCGTGACGCACCCGGAGATCATCGACCGTTTCCGCAATAATAACAATGTCTATACGCGCGATAAGTGCCGCGGCTGCTTCGCGAAGCTCTATTGCGCGGGCGGATGTGCAGCGAACAATTATCATACGAACGGAGACATCAACAAGGTCTATGAGTTCGGCTGCGAGCTGCATCGGAAGCGCATCGAGTGCGCCCTGATGCTCAAGGTCGCGGAGGAGGAGCTCGGGATCGAGCGACTCGGAAGCGGCGTGGCGGAGGCCTGCGAGGGCTGTGAGGGCTGCTAAGTCTGGGACGGCGAAGCCTGACAGGTGAAGTCAGTCAAGTGAAATCGGTCAAGTGAATAGAAAGCAAACCGGCATGACGGAATCCCGAGATCGGGACCTGTCATGCCGGTTTTTTGCATAAAAGGGAAATAGTATCGTCTTATCCGAGCGGGAAGATGGCGCCCAGGATGATGATCCAGATAGGGAGGGTCGCCATGGATAGGACGGTGCTCGTGGCGACGGCTTCGGCCATGCGGGTGGAGTCCTTGTTCTCGCTTTCGGCGAGTGCGGCGCCGAGGACAGCGGCCGGGAAGGCGAAGGAGAGGACGAGGGTGAGCTTGACGCTGTCCGCGATCGGCAGGAAGTAGAGGAGGAGCAGGGCGAGGCCCGGTTGGACGATGAGCTTGCAGAAGGAGACGTAGAGGAGTCGCCAGTCGCTGATGACATTGACGACGCTGCAGGTGCCGAGCTGGGCGCCGACGATCATCATGGAGAGGGGGACGGTGATGTTGCCGATGTCTTCGAGGATGCCGGCCGGGTAAGCCGGGATGCGGATGTGCTCGAAGAGGAAGAAGATGGCGACGAAGGACGTGACGGAGCTGAAGCTGAAGAGCGGCTTCAGGAGACGGCGGATGGCCGGGAAGATCTGTCTTTTATCGATGAGCGCCTTCTCGCCGGCATGGAACTGCATGATGACGCCGGTGAAGAGGTAGACGTTGAAGGCGAGGTTCTGGATGACCATGAGGTAGAAGATGGCCGGGCCGAAGGCGGCCTGCGAGATCGGGAGGCCCATGAAGCCGGAATTGCAGGTGAGCATGGCGACGGAGAGGACGTTCTTCTCATCGCGCGAGGTCTTCTTCATGAGGCGGGAGAGGCCGAGGGTGACGAAGCTGAAGATGAGGAAGAGGACGAGGGTCAGGACGAGCGTCCAGATGGTATTCGTGAAGGTCCTCGTGTCGAGCTCCGAGGAATTGACGGAGGACAGGATGAGGCACGGCGTCGTAATGTTCAGCACGAAGGAGAGCAGCGGGGCGTGGGTCTCCTTCGGCAGGATGTTGACGCGACAAGCGATGAAGCCGACGAGAACAAAGATGAAGATCGAGAAAATGCTTGAGAAAATCGCCTGCATGGGGTCCTCCTTCGTTGGTACAGTCGGTATCATTATAGCATAAATGGAAATAGTCTTGTTTGTATGCTATAATTGATTGATTTTATTAGGTGGAGGAACGTATGGAACGCGTGATTGTAGCATCGCAGAATCGCGGCAAGATCCGCGAAATCGGAGAGATCTTGGCGAAGTTCGGCATGGAGACCGTGGCGAGAGATGATGCCGGGATCCCGCCGTTCGAAGTCGAGGAGACGGGAGAGACCTTTGAGGAGAATTCCTATCTCAAGGCGAAGGCCATCTTCGATATAGCGCATACGATCACGATTGCCGATGACAGCGGTATCGAGGTCGATGCGCTGGACGGAAGACCGGGTGTTTATTCGGCCCGGTACGCGGGCGAGGGCTGTACGCCGGCAGATAATAACCGGCTGCTGCTCGAGCAGCTTCAGGGCGTGCCGGAGGAGAAGCGCACCGGGCGTTTCGTTTCGGTGATTACGATGCTCTTCCCGGACGGATGGGTATTGACAGCACGAGGTGAAGTCGAGGGTCATATCCTGACGGAGCTTCGAGGAGAAGGTGGCTTCGGCTACGATCCGCTCTTCCTGCCGGACGGCGAGACGGAGAGCTTCGGGGAGATGAGTCCGGAGGCGAAGAATCGCATCAGCCACCGCGGCAAGGCTCTTTGCCGATTGGAGGAAATGATTCGTGAAAGACATTTATCGATGGATACGGTGTAATCCGGGCATTTCGGAGGAATATTATTTCGACCGAATGTACGACATCGCTGCCTACCGTGAGTGGACGAAGACGGCCGAACGGGCGGAAACGGTGCCGGATGAGCCGGAGCTGAACAAGGAAACGCTGATCAAGCTGGGATTTGATGTATGGCGTCAGTTCGACGATCCCTTCTACCGCGGAGTTGCGGCAGAGACGGCATACTTCTTTTTCTTGGCCAGCATTCCGTCGATTATCGTATTCTCGCAGATTCTCGGTATCTTCGATGTCTCGATGGACGTCGTCCGCGAATGGGTGGGCAGTCACCTCGGCGAGAAGATGCGCTCGACGCTGAACGAGGTCCTTTCGGTGAATACCATCGGTTTCGCCAATATCCCGATGATGGTGCTGGCCGTCTGGGCTGCATCCTCGTTGGAATTCTCGTTAGCACGTCTGTCCAGTCATATCCTGACGGACGGGAAATACCGCGTCCGCTTCGTGATGGAGCGACTGAAGGCCATTCCGACGGCCTTTCTCTCCATCCTGGCGAGCGCCTTCGCGCTGGTCATCTTCGTTTACGGAGAAGAGATCATTCTCCGTGTCTTTAAGGACAGCTTTATTGCGGATCTGCTCGTATTCATGAGGCTGCCGCTGCTGATCCTGCTGTTCTTCGCGATGATTCTGTTGAATTATTATATTCTGCCCCGCGTGCGCGTGCCCGTGGCGGCCGTCCTGCCGGGTGCGATCGTCGCTTCGGCCGGCATCGTCATCGCAACGGTTATCTATTCCGTATATATTCAATATGCACCGAAATACAATGTCCTGTACGGTGCTTTTGCTTCCGTCGTTGCGCTGATGTTCTGGTTCTATATCATCTCCTGGGTGGTCTGCATCGGGATGATGTTCAATAAGTCCTGGGATCGCGTGATGAAACGAAACCTGCTCACGCAGCGCCGAATTGTCGAATATCTGGCGGAGCAGCGCACGAACAACGATCTGGAAAAAGCTTATAAATATCTCCTGATGGACGATGATGAGGGCGAGGAGACCGATTCCCTCGCCGTCAAGATGAGCAAACGATTTGTCAAGGGTTATGCGGAGGAACGCGAGCGCGAACGCGCGCGGAAGAATCTCCGGAACTGGTAGTCATCTCGCTGCAGATGCACCGACCCTCAAGAGTGGTAGAAAGAAGGTGGATGCATGCTGCATGCAGAAGCAGAGAAAAAGATGCTTTTCATCCTGAACCCGAAGGCGGGTACGATGCAGGCGAACAAGCATATTCTGGATATCGTGGAGACCTTCGAGGACGGAGGTTATCTCTTCACAATTAAGCTGACCAAGAAGTCGGGCGACGCCCGGGACTTCGCCGAGCAATATGCGAAGGAGGTTGAACTCATCGTCTGCGCCGGCGGAGACGGCACGCTGAATGAGGTGGTCGAGGGCGTTCTGTCGGCCGAATCGGATTGTCCGATTGGGTATATCCCGGCCGGAAGCACGAACGATTTCGGCAATTCACTCGGTCTCCCGAAGGATATCAAGACGGCAGCGGAGAGCATCGTCCGGGGTACGCCGGAGACGATCGATGTCGGCTCGTTCAACCATCGATATTTCTCTTATGTCGCATCCTTCGGCGCGTTTACGAGCACCTCGTATACCGTGCCGCAGAACCTGAAGAATATCATGGGCCATACGGCTTACGTGCTTCAGGGCATCCGCGACGTCATTTCGATCAAACCGATTCACGCACGCGTTGTCGTCGAGCCGGGGACGCCGCAGGAATATGCAGTCGAGGGCGATTATATCTTCGGCGCTATCTGCAATTCCACGTCCATCGGCGGCATCATCAAGCTGGATGCGTTCGGCGTCAATATGAACGACGGGCTTATGGAGGCCCTCCTCATCCGCTCGCCGTCGAACATCATCGAACTCAATGCCATCGCCAGGACGCTCCTCTCGGGATCGCTGGAATCGCCGAATATCACTTTCTTCAGCGGCAAGCGCTTTCGCATTGAGATTCAAGGCGGAACGCACTGGACGCTCGACGGTGAATATGAGGAGGGCGCCGATGTCATCGAGATCGATACGCTGGACAGCGCCGTCCGCCTCATGATGGAGAAGAAGGATACGGAGATCCTAGGGTAGAACGTACCGGCGTGAGGATGCCGTACCCCGTACATAGGTATATGAATGAGGGATCAGATCAAAGACGATTGCCGGGCACGCTCGGCAATCGTCGTGTTTCGTTATCGAAATCATCGCCGATAAAACCCCTTGCTTTAGCTATGGGGATACAGCGGCGATTTTTCTTTTAATTGTTAGTATTAGTTTGAGCAGTATGATATGATACACCTATGAAATACAAAAGTAATAATAACATAGTGTATTCGTGCAAATATCACGTAGTCTTTTGTCCAAAGTACAGACGTAAAGTCCTTGTAGGTGACGTAGAAACAAGATTGAAGGAACTCATCCAAGAAATATGCAGCGAGTTCAACATGGACCTTTTGGAGATGGAGGTCATGCCAGACCATGTACATCTGCGTCTTGAGGTAGATCCGCAGTTTGGGATACACAGAGCAGTTAAGACCATCAAAGGCAGAACATCTCACGTATTAAGGTCTGAGTTCAAATCTTTGACAACGAAGATTCCATCACTTTGGACAAACAGTTACTTCGTATCAACAGTAGGTGGAGCGCCGCTCTCCGTCATCAAGCAATACATAGAAAGTCAGAAAACATCTCAAAGGGAGTAATGCTATGGCAAAGGGATACAAAGCCCGGCTATATCCAACAGTGAAACAACAGAATATCCTGAATAGGACATTTGGCTCTTGTCGCTTTGTGTATAACCATTTTCTTGCAGAGCGAGTTCGATCATACAAAGAAGACGGTATTTCCTTGACATATAATAAAACTGCCAAACTGCTTACATCTTTGAAACGGGATAAAAATCATCTGTGGCTCAACGAAGTAGACAGTATGGCTCTTCAAGAGGCACTTCGTAATCTTGACAGGGCGTATCAGAATTTCTTCAAAGGAAATGCCGGATTCCCAAAGTTTCACTCAAAGCACTGTAAACAGTCGTACCGCACAAGGAATCAAGGTAACGGTATTCGTATTGTTGGTAACACTATTAAGATCCCGAAGGTCGGCTACATCAAGTTCAAAGGGTTGAGATCTTTTGATGGTCCTATTCTCAATGCGACAATTTCTAAATCCGCAAGCGGTAAGTTCTACATCTCGCTTTGCGTGGAAACGGAGGATGCCCCGTTCTTAAATGCAGGCGGTATGATTGGTCTTGATGTTGGTGTTAAAGAGTTCTATACCGACAGCAATGGTAATGCTGTTGCGAATCCAAGGACGTATCGCAAGCACGAAAAGAAACTCATCCGTGAACAACGTAGGCTTTCCCGTAAGCAAAAAGGTTCTAACAATCGTAATAAACAAAGGGTCAGGCTTGCCGTTCAGCACGAAAAAATTACAAATATCCGCAGTGACTTTCTTCACAAACAGTCTCATATACTTGCCAGCGAAAACCAAGTGGTATGTGTTGAAGATCTGAATGTGAAGGGAATGCTCCGTAATCATCGTCTTGCAAAAGCAATATCCGATGTTTCGTGGTCGGAATTCTTTCGTCAACTTGAATACAAGACGACGGAACGTGGTGGTATTGTTGTGAAAGTACCGACATTCTATCCAAGTAGTCAAATCTGTTCTACTTGCGGATACCAAAATCCGTTTGTTAGGAATCTTGCGGTTCGTGAATGGATCTGCCCTGAATGCGGAGCGCATCACGATAGAGACGGAAATGCTGCAACGAATATTTTGAGAAAAGGGTTAGAGATACTCGCATCCTAAACATCACATAAGTACCGTGGGGCACACGGAAACGGAGGAATTTCCTCTACGCTTGTGGACATCGTGTAAGACATTCTGTAGAATGCAGTGGTGAGTGAAGCAAGAATCCCCTACCTTTAGGTATGGGGAGTGTCAATGCTGATAAGGGGTACAGAGATCAGAGATCGAGAAACAGAAGGGGGAATCTATGAATCCGATCAAGAAAGTCTATTGCCGCATTTTTCAAACCTGCTTGCGAATCGCTCTGCCGGCGCTTCCTTATCGGAAGCCGAAGACGAAGGGCAGCGTCACCGCCTTCCCGGAGGTCATTCGCGGGTACGGCTGCACCAAGCCGCTCATCGTCACCGATGCGACCATCCGCTCGCTCGGCTTACTGGATCCGCTGGAGGAGATCCTGAAGGAGAATGACATTCCGTATGTCATCTATGATAAGACGGTGGCCAATCCGACGACGGTGAATGTCGAGGAGGCGAGGGGCATCTATCTGGAGGCGCAGTGTGATTGTCTCATCGCTTTCGGCGGCGGCTCCAGCATGGACTGTGCGAAGGCGGTCGGCGCCCGCCTCGTCCGGCCGAACAAGTCGCTGGCGAAGATGGGCGGGATTCTGAAGGTGCGGAAGCAGCTTCCGCTGCTGATGGCGGTGCCGACGACGGCCGGGACCGGGAGTGAAACGACGCTCGCCGCTGTTATTACGGACGCAGAGACGAGACATAAGTATGCCATCAATGACTTCCCGCTCATTCCGCGCATAGCAGTCCTCGATTCCAAGATCACGAAGAGCCTCCCACCTTCCGTGACCGCGACGACAGGTCTCGATGCCTTGACGCATGCCGTCGAGGCTTATATCGGACGCTCGACCACGATGAAAACGCGAAGGGACGCTCTTCTGGCAACGCGCCTCATTTTCAAATATCTTGACACGGCTTATACCGACGGCGACGACCTTCGCGCCCGCCGCCGCATGCTCCACGCCGCCTTCTATGCCGGCTGCGCCTTCACGAAGTCCTATGTCGGTTACGTCCATGCCATCGCCCACTCCCTCGGCGGAGAATACAACGTTCCTCACGGACTCGCCAATGCTGTCATCCTCCCGATGATTCTCGAAGCCTACGGCCCTGCCGTCTACCCGAAGCTCGCCGACCTCGCCAGAGAGGCCGGTGTCTCCAATGAGATGATGACGCAACAGGAAGCCGCCAAAAGCTTCATTCAGGCGGTGAAGGACATGAAGAAACGCTTCGGCATCGGCGATACGATTCCGGAGATCCGCGAGGAAGACATCCCGAAGCTCGCCCGCTACGCCGACAAGGAGGCCAACCCGCTCTACCCGGTGCCGGTCCTCTGGAACGCCAAGGAGCTCGAGACATTCTATTATCGCTTGATGGAGAAATAAGTTCATGAAAAAACAGACCGCCGGCATTGCCGGCGGTCTGTGCTTTTTGTTGACCTGAGCAGGAGTGTCCTAAAAGGCCTTGATACAGCATGAAACGATATCAATCTTCCATAAAATGGCAATTTTGGACTTTGCGACCGATTTTCTGTGGTATGATGATATTGTGAAAACAGACTGTAATTTGGAGGAGACTTAAATGGTCGAACTGGATCTTACAGACGAGATAAGAAATTTAGAAGATATGCTGCCGTTGGCAAAAGAGCGACTGAAAGATCCGCTTATTGCAGAGCCGTTTTATAAGGATTTCACATATTCGTTCTGCTGGAGTTCAAATGCTATCGAGGGAAATACGCTTTCGCTGGAAGAAACGATCTCCCTCATCGAATATGATGAAGTATCAGCAGGACATACATACAGCGAATATACCGATGCAAAGAATCTC
>CASEEM010000014.1 GCA_949286985.1 uncultured Eubacteriales bacterium | reverse complement strand
TACAGACCGCAGTTCTACTTCAGAACGACGGACGTAACGGGCGACCTTCAGCTTCCGGAGGGCACGGAGATGTGCATGCCGGGAGACAACGTTGTCATGGACATCAACCTGATCACGCCGATCGCGATCGAAGAGGGACTTCGCTTCGCTATTCGTGAGGGCGGCAGAACGGTTGGTTCCGGCGTTGTTACGGAGATTCTCGAGTAATCGAAATCACAACTTAGTTCAAAAGAAGGAGGGAGCTCAGGCTCCCTCTTTTTTCATGCGTACCATGACGGCGCATGGTATAATGATAAAGAATTCATAGTATTGACACCTATTGAAATAGAATGAACGATGAAGGAGGACAGCATGCTTCTGCTTACCGAAAAGGATATCCGCAGCGTCTTCACGATGGAGAACGCCATTGAATCGAACCTCATCGCTTACCGCGAGTTTTCGGCGGGACGAACCGTCGTACCGCTTCGCCTGGTGCTCCCGGCGGAGGGAGATAAGGGGAATTTCGCATTTATGCCGGCTTACAGCAGCGGTCTCGGTGCCGCTTCGGTCAAGATCGTCAACATCTTCCCGGGAAATGCTGCTTCCGGCATTCCGTCGACGCAGGGACAGGTTCTCCTGATGGACGGTGAGACGGGATCCTTCCGTGCTATCATGGACGGCACTTTTATCACGGCCTTCCGCACCGGCGCCGCTTCCGGTGCCGCCTTCAAGCTCTTCGCCCGAAAGGATGCGAGAATCGGCGCATTGATCGGAACGGGCGGACAGGCGGCCTGCCAGCTCGAAGCGATGCTCGCGGCATGTGATCTCGAGGAAGTCCGCATTTCGGCAAGAAACTTCGAGAAGACGGTGAAGTTCGCGGAGGAGATGCAGCAGGCTTATCCGGCGGTGAAGATGGTTCCGGTCCATACAGGGGATGAGGCGATCATGGGTGCCGATGTCATCATCGTTGTCACGGTGGCGACGGAACCGACCTTCGATGCAGCGAATATCAAGAAGGGTGCGGTCATCAGCGGCGTCGGCTCGTATACGCCGGAGATGAATGAGCTCGATCCGAAGCTCTTTGCGCTTGCCGATAAGATTTACTTTGATTCGCAGGAGGCCTGCCTGGCAGAATCCGGCGATGTACAGATTCCGCTGAAGGAAGGGCTCGTGAAGGAGAGCGATTTCACCGGCGAGATCGGAGAGGTCATTCTCGGCGAGAAGCCGGGACGCGAGAGCGACGATGAGATCATTGTCTTTAAGAATGTCGGTATCGGTGTCCTGGACCTCGTCGTCGCCGATCAGATTTACGGCAAGGCGAAGGATGCGGCGGCAGGCGTGAACTGGGAATAGAGACCGCGAACAGAATAATCGGGAACGGAGACGTCGATTCTGTATATTTTAATAAACATCGCTCAAATTCATGGTGAAATTTAACGAAACGGGTTGACAAAAGGTCAACCCGTTTTTATAATAAAGGCGTCGATTCGTAAAAGGGTTGATACAATCGATAATCGGAGTTTGGGGAAGCTCCGTAGATGTTCGTGGCCATTACGGACAGAGTCGAAGGTCTTGCCTTCGGCTTCTTTTTTTGCCTTGACGCGGAGGTCAGGTTAATTCGCTGCTTTGGATTGAGCGGAACTTTCATCTACGATATAATAAATTATTGAGGTATTATTGCGGAAGGAGTCAGCCATGTCATTTATCGAGATTCACAATCTGGTCGTGGATTATCCGGTGAAGGCCGCGGACGGATCGACGGAGATGTTTCGCGCCTTGGACAGAGTGAATCTGACGGTGGAGCGAGGCGAATTCCTTGTCATCATCGGCGGGAACGGCTCCGGCAAGTCGACGCTGGCTCGTTCGCTGAACGCACTCATTCCTCCGACCGAAGGGCAGGTCTTGGTTGACGGTTTCGATACATCGAAGGAGGAGGAGATCATGGCGATCCGCCGGCGGGCGGCCATGGTCTTTCAGAATCCGGATCATCAGATCGTATCGACGATCGTTGAAGATGATATCGCCTTCGGGCCGCAGAATCTCGGCCTTCCGCGAGAGGAGATCAGAGAGCGCGTGGAGGAAGCTCTCCGCTTGACGGATCTCACGCCTTACAGAGAGAAAGGGGTTCATCATCTCTCAGGAGGACAGAAGCAGCGCGTTGCCATTGCGGGAGCGCTCGCCATGAGGCCGGAATGCATCATCTTTGATGAGCCGACGGCCATGCTTGATCCGGATGCGAGGACGTCCGTCCTTGGCATTTTGCACAAGCTGCACGAGAAAGGGATGACCATTCTTTATATCACGCATGAAATGGAGGAGACACAGGCGGCGGACCGCATCCTGGTGATGGACCGCGGGCGGATCGCGCTCGAAGGAAGTCCGCGCGAGGTCTTCCGCCATGAAGAAACCTTGGAGAGTCTGGGACTTACGATCCCGCCGGCTGCACGGATCGCCCGTGAGCTTCGAAGAAGCGGTTGGGACCTTCCCGAAGGCATTCTGATCGGAGAGGAACTGGAGGAGGCGGTATGTCAATACAAGCAAAGCAAGTGACCTACCGGTATCGCTCCGGGGAGGCCGGGGAACTTCCGGCCGTGGATCATGTGACCTTCGATCTCAAGAAGGGCGAGCTGGTCGGCATTATCGGGCGCACCGGCTCCGGCAAGTCGACCCTCCTTCAGCTCCTGAACGGACTTCTGCGCCCGGAATCGGGAGAGATCCGCATGGACGGCGAGGAGATCACGAGCCGTGCATACAAGAGAAGCAAGATCAGCAGCCGCGTCGGACTCGTCTTTCAATATCCGGAATATCAGCTCTTTGAAGAGACCGTTTGGAAGGATGTCGCTTTCGGGCCGGCCAATATGGGTCTCGGCGAAGAAGAGGTGGGGATGCGCACGGAGCAGGCGCTTCACACGGTCGGGCTGGACCCTGAGACAGCGAAGACGCGTTCGCCCTTCCTGCTCTCGGGAGGACAGAAGCGCTGCGCAGCCATTGCCGGCGTCCTTGCCATGGATCCCGAAATTCTCATCCTCGATGAACCGGCGGCGGGTCTCGACCCGCACATGAGAAGGGTCATCTTCCGTCTCCTTCGTACGCTTCGAGAGCAGGGCGACCGCACCATCCTGGTGGTCTCTCATAATATGGAAGAAATCGCCGCGCTGGCGGACAGAATACTCGTGATGGATCACGGTCACCTCGTGATGGATGGCACGCCGGAGGAGGTCTTTTCGGACCGACAAAAGCTTCGCTCGCTCGGCCTCGATATTCCGCCTTGTACGGCCATCGCCGAGAAGCTCGCGAAGCGCCTCGGCATCGAGATCGGGACACCTCTTACGGCAGAGGCCGTTGCTGCTGCCTTGACGGAGGGAGGTGGCCGCGATGATTAGAGATATCACGCTGGGGCAGTATTATCAGCAAGCGAAACCTTCTCCGATTCACCGCCTGGATGCACGGACGAAGATCATCGGGGTATTCGTCTATATCATCGCGCTCTTCGTGGCGAAGGATTTCCTCTCCTTCGTGATTGCCGCTGCGGTGACGGCCGTGCTGATCATGATCTCGCGCGTGCCGCTTCGCTTCATTCTGCGGGGAGCCAAGGCGATTATCTGGATTATCCTTTTTACCTTCATTCTGAATCTCTTCATGATGGAGGGAAGGATCCTGTGGCAATTCGGCTTCCTGACTATCACGGCCGAGGGGCTCGCCATGGCAGCGAGGACGGCGACGCGCCTCTTCCTACTCATCTTCGGAACCTCGCTTCTCACCTTTTGTACGAAGCCGTCGGAGCTGACGGACGGCCTGGAGACGCTTCTTTCGCCCTTCGATCGCATCGGGATGCCGTCGCGTGAGATTGCGCTCGTCATGACGATCGCGCTTCGCTTCATCCCGGTTCTGACGGATGAGGCCGATAAAATCATGAAGGCGCAGCAGTCACGCGGTGCTGATTTTGAATCCGGGAACCTGATCGCCCGGGCCAAGAGCTTGCTTCCGGTGCTCGTTCCGCTCTTTGTGAGCAGCTTTCGCATCGCTTCGGAGCTCGCATTGGCGATGGAGTCGAGGTGCTACGGAGGGAAGCATCGGACGAGGATTCGGGAACACCGGTTCGGCGCCGGAGATGCCGCAGCCGGACTTCTCTTAGCCGCATTTCTCGGAACTGAGATTGTCCTTCGCATTATTGGAGGATAGAGAAGATCACGGGATGACAGAAAACAGAAGTATATTGATTGTACTCTTTGCTAATATCAGAAAGCGATAAATTAAAGATAACAGGTGAATATCATGAGACAACGCAAAGTAAAGGACCTGGAACAGAAATATGAACAGTATTCGGAGATGCTGGTCTATGAGCCTTCGGCCCTTCGGGGGAAGTGGCGCGAACGCATCGGCGATGCGAACCGCCTCTATCTCGAAATCGGCTGCGGCAAGGGACGCTTCATCTCTCAGATTGCGGAGAAGCATCCGCAGGATTTTTATATAGCGATTGAGGGGAACCGAAGCGTCATGCTGCGCGCGATGGAGAAGGTGCAGAAGCTCGGACTCACGAATGTTATCTTTATTCCGGAGTTCATCACGGATCTTCGCGAGTGGTTCGCGGACGGAGAGGTGGACGGCATCTATCTCAACTTCAGCGATCCCCTGCCGAAGACCCGCACGGCGCGGCAGCGTCTTACTTATCGCGTCAAGCTGAAGCAGTACTTCGACGTGCTCAAGGAGGAGGGCCGCGTCACCTTTAAGACGGATAACACCGGACTCTTTGAATATACCGTTCAGGAGGTGCGTGCAGCAGACCTCCTCATCCTGGATCTCACACGGGACCTCTACGCCGGAACGGAGGAGGAGCAGACCGGCAATATCGTTACGGAATATGAAGAGAAGTTCAGCGCGAAGGGTGAAACCATCAAGCGGATGATCATCGGACGCCGAACAGCGAAAGGAGAAGAAGCGATGGGCATGGCAGCAATCAACGGACGATCCATTCCGAAGGAAGACAAGGTCTTCGGCATCAGCGGCAGAGCGAAGGCCGCCGTGAAGGAGAAGGGCAAGGAGAAGGTCATTAACGGAACGATCGGCGCCCTGCTCGATGATGAGGGCGAGCTCATCGTGCTCTCCTCGGTCGATGAGGCGGTCAAGGCGCTTGAGCCGAAGGATTATGCGGAATATGCACCGATCGCCGGCATTCCGGGCTTCCGCGATGCCGTCATCCGCTCGGCGCTCGGAGATCACAAGACGGATCGCACGGTCTCCGTCGTGGCGACGCCGGGAGGCACGGGCTCCATCCGTAATACCATCGATAATTATTCCTGCCCGGGCGATGCCATCCTGACGCATGATTGGTATTGGCCGAATTATAAGAGCATCGCGGACGAACTGGGCCGCAGCCTCGAGACCTTCCGCATGTTCGATGAGAAGGGGGACTTCGATTTCTTTGACTTTGAGTACAAGGTCAAGAAGCTGCTTCGCCACCAGGACCACCTCGTATTGATCCTGAACACGCCGGCCAACAATCCGACCGGCTATTCCCTCTCGGATGACGAATGGCGCGAGGTCGTTCGCATTCTGAACGCACTGCCGGAGGAGAAGAAGGTCGCGCTCCTCATCGATATCGCTTATATCGATTTCGCCGGGGAGCCGGAAGAGGTACGAAGCTTCCTTCCGGTCATCGAGGACTTGCATGCGAACATCCTGCCGATTCTCGCATACAGCGCTTCGAAGGCCTTCACTTTCTACGGCTTCCGCTGCGCCGCGATGGTCGCAATGGCGAAGAATCCGGAGGATGCGAAGGAATTCGAATTCGTCGCTTCGTATGCCTGCCGCGCAACGTGGTCGAATGCACCGCGCGGACCGCAGAGCGTCATCGCGAAGATCTACAGTGATCCTGCGCTTCTCGCTCGCGTCGAGGAGGAGCGCAAGGGTTTCCGCGATATGCTTCTTCACCGCGGCCGTGCCTTTGAAGAGGAGGCGAAGCGAATCGGTCTTCCGATGGTTCCGTTCCGCGGAGGATTCTTCGTCTCGATTCCGTGCGAGAATTCGGACGAGGTGAGCCGCCGTCTCGAAGCGAAGGATGCCTTCCTCGTGCCGATGGCGAAGGGTCTTCGCGCGTCGGTCGCTTCCATCAGCGAGGAGAAGTGCAGACGCCTCCCGGCGCTGATCAAGGAGGCGCTGGAGGAGGAGACGGCTTCGGCGGAATAATCGCAGAAAGGAAGGAGCTGCGCAAGCAGCTCCTTTTTGCATGAGGCGGGAAGGCGGCTCCTTTCTGTAAGAAGGAGATGCAGCGCACGAAAAAAAGGAACTGCCCGAAGGCAGTTCCTTTGCTTTTGATCGAGAAGAATATTGCTTATACAATACCCTGAGCCATCATAGCTTCTGCGACTCTCTCGAATCCTGCAATGTTAGCACCTGCAACGAGGTTCTCGCCGAGGTCGTACTTCTTGCAAGCCTCTTCCGTGATCTCGAAGATGTGGATCATGATGTTCTCGAGCTCTTCGTATACTCTCTCCTTCGACCAGATGAGGTGCTCAGCGTTCTGAGCCATCTCGAGGCAGGAGCAAGCTACGCCGCCTGCGTTAGCAGCCTTGGACGGAGCGACGACAACGTTGTTGTCCTGGAGGTACTTAACAGCCTCGTTCGTGGTAGGCATGTTAGCACCCTCGATGAGGTAACGAGCGCCGTTCTTAACCATTTCCTTAGCCCAATCCATCGTGATGTCGTTCTGCATTGCGCATGGCATGTAAATGTCAGCCTTGACCTCCCACGGTCTCTTGCCTGCGATGAACTTAGCACCAGGGAACTTCTCTGCGTAAGGAGCGCAGATGTTCTTTCCGGAGCTACGCAGCTCGAGCAGGTAGTCGATCTTCTCCTGCGTCGTGATGCCGTCCTCGTCGAGGATGTAGCCGTCCGGTCCGGAGATCGTGATCGGCTTAGCGCCGAGCTCAACGAGCTTCGTGATCGTTCCCCAGGATACGTTGCCGAATCCGGAGACTGCGACCGTCTTGCCCTCGAGGGAGTCACCGAAGTGCTTGAGGACCTCACGAGCGAAGAATACGATACCGAAACCGGTAGCTTCCGTTCTTCCGTTCAGTCCGCCGTTAGCCGGGCCCTTACCGGTCCAGGTTCCGTCGTACTGGTTCGTGATTCTCTTGTACTGACCCATCATGTAGCCGATCTCTCTGCCGCCTACACCCATGTCTCCTGCAGGAACGTCGGTGTTCGGTCCGATGTGTCTGTAGAGCTCGGTAACGAAGCTCTGGCAGAAACGCATAACCTCAGCGTCGGACTTGCCTGCCGGATCGAAGTCCGAACCACCCTTGCCTCCGCCGATCGGAAGGCCGGTGAGGGAGTTCTTGAAGATCTGCTCGAATCCGAGGAACTTCAGGATGCCAGGATAAACGTTAGCCTGGAAACGGAGACCGCCCTTGTAAGGTCCGAGTGCCGAGTTGAACTCGAATCTGTAACCGCGGTTAACCTGAACTTCGCCGTTGTCATCAACCCACGGAACGCGGAAGCTGATGCCTCTCTCCGGCTCGATCAGACGGAGGACGAGTCCTGCCTTCTCATACTCAGGATGAGCTTCGAGAACAGGCTCGATCGAGGACAGAACCTCCTCAACGGTCTGAAGGAACTCAGGCTCGTTCGGATAGTTCTTCTTGGCAATGTCAATGTACTTCTGGGAAATATTAGCCATTGTTCTTCTCCTTTTACTTAAAATGAGAAAATATTGAGTTGTTTGTTCCAACACTTAAACTTTAGCACTCTGCCCGTAACCTGTCAACTTGTATACAATAGTCACCTGTCAAGTGAGTTTGCCGGCGCGAGCGTTGATTTTTCGCGGAAAATCGGGCTTTTCAGCCCGAACTTCGGATGCTGAAACGGGCGGCTTCGAAATTGGAAAAGCCGCCTTTTTATGGTAAAATTAAATGCTATTTTCAACATCAATTAAGGAAGGTTATTTATGGACTTCAGCGGACTCAATTCCGAACAGCTGCGAGCTGTCAAACAGATCGACGGACCGGTTCTCATCCTGGCAGGGGCGGGGAGCGGCAAGACGACGACGATGACGCATCGCATTGCTTATATGATTGAACAAGGCATCAGCCCGTACAACATTCTGGCTGTCACCTTCACGAATAAGGCGGCGCAGGAGATGCGCGAACGCATCGGACGAATCACACCGGACACGAGAGGCATGTGGATGATGACCTTCCATGCCATGTGTCTTCGCATCCTGCGTTACCAGAGCGAGATCCTCGGCTATCACAACGGCTTTACGGTCTACGATGAGTCAGATTCGAAGGCCCTGATCAAGCGCATTATGAAGGAGCAGGGCGTGGACGAGAAGGTTCATGCGCCTTCGTTCATTCAGTCGCAGATCAGCAAGGCGAAGGAATCGGCCGTCCTTCCGGACGGTTATCTCGAATATGCCGGCGAGAACGAGAAGGCGCGCCTGGTGCAGCCGATCTATGCGGCGTATCAGCAGACGCTTCTCAAGAATAACAGCATGGATTTCGACGACCTCCTCCTCAACGCCGTCCGCCTCCTGGAGCTGGCGCCGGACGTCCTGGACCATTATCGCGAGCGCTTCCATTATATAATGGTAGACGAATATCAGGATACGAATTATCTGCAATATCGCCTGATCTCGATGCTGGCGAAGACGAACCGCAATCTCTGTGTCGTCGGCGATGATGACCAGTGCATTTACGAATGGCGCGGCGCGAATATCCAGAACATCCTCGATTTCGAGAAGGAATTCCCGGAGACGAAGGTCATCAAGCTGGAGCAGAATTACCGCTCGGACGCCAACATCTTGAATCTCGCGAACTCGGTCATCAAGAACAATCACCAGCGCAAGCAGAAGCAGCTCTGGACGGACCGCGAGGGCGGCGAGAAGATCACCTACCGCAGGCTGCCGGACGACCGCGCGGAGGCGAGCTTTGTCGCCGGCGAGATCGCCCGCTTGGTGCAGGATGAAGGATATCAATATAAGGATATCGCCATCCTCTATCGCAAGAATACGCAGTCACGTGCCTTCGAGGAAAAACTGCGCTTCTACCGCATTCCGGCGCGCGTGCTCTCGGGAGCGGGATTCTACGAGCGTAAGGAGATCAAGGACATGCTGGCCTATCTTCGCTTGATTGAGAATCCGGATGATGATGCGGCCATGCTTCGCGTCATCAATGAGCCGCGCCGCGGCATCGGTGCGAAGACGATGAGCTCGCTCGAGGCGTACGGCAAGGCGGCTGATGTCAGCCTGTACGGTGCGCTCAGTGATTCGGAGGTCTTCGCTTCGCTTTCGTCGAGAGCGCAGACGCCGATCAAGGATTTCCTCGGGATGATTGATGAATGCCGCGAGGAGCTCGGCAATTTGAGGTTGGAAGATGTCTATGACAACGTGCTTCGCCGCTCCGGTTATCTCACGATGCTGGAGGCGCAGAATACGCCGGAGGCGGATGCGCGCATCGAGAATATCATGGAGCTCAAGACGGACCTCCTTCAGTTTGAAGAAGCAGCGGAGCGCAATGACGATGATCTTGAAGCGGAGCTTCGGGAGGAGCGTGAGCGACTCCGCGAGGCGGGATTTGAAATCGATGAGCCGTCCATGCTTTCGCGTTACCTCGAACGCGCCGCCCTTGTCTCGCAGGCGGACCGCTTGGATGAAGAAGAGGATTATGTCGCCCTGATGACGCTTCACGGGGCGAAGGGACTGGAGTTCCCGGTCGTCTTCATTCCGGGCATGGAGAACGGACTCTTCCCGGGGCGCACGGCCTTCGATCAGACGAAGACGATGGAGGAAGAACGACGCCTTTGCTATGTCGGCATCACACGCGCCAAGAAGAAGCTGTATCTCACGAGCGCCCAGCAGCGCATGCTGTACGGCAAGATCGATTATTCGACGGAATCGCTCTTCCTTCGCGAAATGGATGAATCCCTCCTGGAAGGCGACCCGACGGACAAGCAGCGCGAGGATCAGGGCGGCGGCTTCTGCGGCGACGGCGGCATTTTCGGTGCGCATCGCACGCCGGGCGGCTTCGAGGGGACGAGAGACGGTTATGCGAGCCGAACGGCGGTCAAGCCGTTCGATCCGCTTCGCTATGAGGTCCGCAAGACGAAGCAGAAGATTTCCAATGAGGGCTTCGCGGTCGGTGACAGGATCCGCCATCCGAAGTTCGGCGAGGGCCTCTTGATTGAGCAGGACGACCGAACGATGACTGTCATCTTCGATACGGCCGGCCGAAAGAAGCTCGGCAAAGGATTTGTGGAACTGGAGAAGGTAGAGGAGAGCCACGCATGACGAACGAACAGCAAAAGCGCATGGACGAATTGATTTCCGTTCTGACGGAGGCCTCGCGGGCTTATTACGATGCGGCGCAGGAAATCATGAGCAATTATGAATATGATGCGCTCTATGATGAGCTCGAAGCGCTCGAGAAGGAGACGGGATATCAGCGAGAGGAAAGCCCGACGCGGAATGTCGGTTATACGGTTCAGTCCGAGCTCCCGAAGGAGCGTCACCCGAGCCGCATGCTTTCGCTTGATAAGACGAAGAGCCGCGAGGAACTGCAGGCCTGGCTCGGCGATCAGACGGGATTGCTCTCGTGGAAGCTGGACGGTCTCACCGTCGTCCTTCATTATGCGGACGGACGCCTCGCGAAGGCGGTCACGCGCGGCAACGGCGATATCGGCGAGGTCATCACAGAGAATGCGAAAGCCTTCGTCAATGTGCCGCGCCGCATCGCCTGGAGAGGGGACTGCATCATCCGCGGCGAAGCGGTCATCCGCTATGAGGACTTCGAGCGCATCAATGCCTCTATCGAAGATGCGGATGCGAAATATAAGAATCCGCGCAATCTCTGCAGCGGCAGCGTGCGTCAGCTCGATCCGCGCGTGACGGCGGAGAGGAGCGTCCGCTTCTATGCCTTCACGCTGACGAACGCGGAGGGCGTCGACTTCGGCGGAAGCCGTGAGGCGCAGATGCGCTGGATGGCGGAGCAGGGCTTCGAGGTCGTCCCTTATGTCAGGGTGGATGCCTCGAATTTGCAGGAGGCGCTGTCTCATTATGAAGAAGAGATCCCGGATTTCCCGATTCCGTCGGACGGCTTAGTTCTGACGCTGGAGGATCTCGTTTATGCGGCCTCGCTCGGTACGACGGCGAAATTCCCGCGTGATAGCATGGCCTTCAAGTGGGCCGATCAGCAGGCAGAGACGACGCTTCGGGAGATTGAATGGAGCCCGTCGCGCACCGGCCTTCTCAATCCGGTCGCCGTATTCGATCCGGTGGAGCTCGAGGGGACGACGGTGCGCCGCGCTTCGGTGCACAATTTGAACATGGTCGAGGAGCTCGCGCTCGGCATCGGCGATACGATTCGCGTCTATAAGGCGAATATGATCATTCCGCAGATCAGCGAGAATCTGACGCGAAGCGGCAATCTCGAGATTCCGTCCGCCTGCCCGGTCTGCGGTGGCCGGACAGCCGTCGATGCGATGAACGACTCGAAGGTGCTCCGCTGCACGAATCCGGACTGCCTCGCGAAGCAGGTGAAGCGCTTCTCGCTCTTCGTTTCCCGCGATGCGATGAATATCGAAGGCCTCTCGGAGCAGACGCTCCTCAAACTGATCGGCGCGGGACTCATCCGCACGCCGGACGATATTTTCCGCCTGCACGATCACAAGGAGGAGCTGCTTTCGCTGGACGGATTCAAGGAGAAGCTCTGTGCCAATCTGCTTTCTTCAATTGAAAAGGCGCGGGCGACGACGCCGACGAGAATTCTTGTCTCGCTCGGCATCCCGGGCGTCGGTGCGGCCACGGCAGCGGCTGTGGCGAAGGCCTGCCGTCAATCCTGGGAGAAGATGGAGTCGCTCACGGAAGAGGAACTCTTGTCCATTGACGGCGTCGGCGAAGTGCTGGCGCACGATTACCGCGCCTTTTTCTCCGAGGAAGGGAACCGGGCGGCGGTCCGCCGGTTGATCGAGCAGCTGACGATCGACGAGACGCCGGAAGAGACGGGGAACCGCGCAGAGGGCAAGACCTTCGTCATCACGGGCTCTCTGGAGCACTTCGCGAACCGCAAGGACCTCAAGGCGGCCATTGAGAAGGAAGGTGGCAAGGTGGCGGGCAGCGTTTCCGGCAAGACGGATTATCTGATCACGAATACGCCGGATTCCGGCTCGTCGAAGAACAAAGCGGCGCGCGAGCTCGGCGTCGCGGTCATCACGGAGGAAGAGGCGATGCGCCTTCTCGGCCTGTAAGGTGCCTTTCACTGCAGCATCGGAGCATGCTTTGACTGAACTTTATAGAGCATGCTTTGACCGAATTTTACAGGAAAAGCATTTTTCCTTGCCGAAATTTCGTTGACCCGAGCGAAAATCGGCGATAATCTATAAAAAGGGAAATTACGGAGAAAGGAGGGGAGAGACATGGATAACAATCTTCAGGATATGGATCAGATCCTTGAAACCTCGGAGGAGAAGATCTTTTCGCTGCTGGAAGAGAAGAAATATTTCCGCTGCCGCGATGAGCTTCTGAAGTTCAATGAAGTCGATATCGCTGAGATTCTGACGGACGTCATGGAAGAATATGACATGCAGCGCGCCGTCATCCTGTTCCGGACCCTGCCGAAGGACATCTCTGTCGAGGTTTTCTCCAACCTCGACGTGGATGATCAGGTCGAGATCATCAATATTATCACGGATCCCGAGATTCGCTATATTATCGATGAACTCGACTTCGACGATAAGATCGACGTTCTGGAGGAGCTCCCGGCGAATCTGGTCGACAAGATCCTCGAACGAACTCCGAAGAACGAACGCCACCAGATCAATACCTTCCTGATGTATAAGGATTATTCGGCGGGCTCGCTGATGACGCCGGATTATATCAACCTCAGGAAGAATATGACGCGGCAGGAGGCACTTGACCATATCCGCGATGTCGGTATGGATTCGGAGACCATTTATACGATGTATGTCCTCGACAGCGGCCGAAAGCTGGTCGGTGTCTGTTCCCTTCGTTCACTCGTCCTGGCAGATGAGAATACGCGCATCTCGGATATCATGCGCGAGGATGTCATCTATGCGCATGTGGACGACGATCAGGAGGAGACGTCGGAGCTCTTTAAGAAGTACGGATTCATCGCTCTTCCGGTTGTCGATAATGAGCGAAGGCTGGTCGGTATCATCACCTTCGACGATATTCTCGACGTCATCGAAGAAGAGAATACGGAGGATATGGAGCGTATGGGCGGTGTCATCGATAACGATGACAAGGATTATCTCGATACGCCGGTCCTCGGACACGTGAAGGCCCGTCTTCCATGGCTCTTCCTGCTCATGTGTTCTTATCTCATCACGGGAGGTATGATTGCGCGCTTCGAGGATCAGCTCTCGGCGGTCATCGCACTGGTCTCCTATATGCCGATGCTGATGGGCACGGGAGGTAACTCCGGCACGCAGTCGTCGACGGTCATCATCACCGGCATGGCGACGGGCGCATTGGAATTCAGCGACCTTCCGAAGGTCATCTGGAAAGAGTTTCGCATCGGTATCATTATCGGTATCTGCGTCAGCTTGATGAATTACTTCCGCATCGTGATCTTCGAGAATAATAGCTCTCTGGTTGCACTCACGGTCTGCTGCTCCATGACGCTCATTGTCGTCATTGCGAAGATGGTCGGCGGCGTCCTGCCGATGATCGCGAAGAAGCTCGGCATCGACCCGGCACTGATTGCGGGACCGCTCATGGCATCCATCACGGACATGGTCGCGCTCGGAACGTATTTCACGATGGCAAGATTTTTCTTGCATATCTAAAGGAGGAATATCATGGACTCTATCAATTACGAAGCATTGGCTGAGCATGCGCGCCGCATCCGTATCCGTGCGCTCAAGGCCATTCATGCAGCGAACTCCGGACATCCTGGCGGCTCGCTGTCGGCAACCGATATCATCACGGCACTGTATTTCGCAGAGATGAATGTCGATCCGAAGAATCCGAAGGCAGAGGATCGCGATCGCTTCGTCCTTTCGAAGGGCCATGCTGTTCCGGCGCTCTATGCGGCGCTGGCGGAGAAGGGATATTTCGATCCGGAGGAGATGATGACGCTGCGCAAGATCGGAAGTCCGTTCCAGGGACATCCGAATATGCATAAGGTTCCGGGCATCGAGATGTCGACGGGATCGCTCGGACAGGGCTTCTCGGTAGCGGTCGGCATGGCTGTCGCCGATCAGCTCGATGCGAAGGATCGCCGCGTCTATGTCCTGACGGGAGACGGCGAGCTTCAGGAGGGCATCGTTTGGGAGGCTGCCATGCAGGCAGCGAATCGCAAGCTCGATCACCTTACGGCTATCGTCGATTTGAACGGACTTCAGATTGATGGCAAGGTCGATGATGTCAAGAAGGTGGAGCCGGTCGATGAGAAGTTCCGCGCCTTCGGCTGGCATGTCATTTCGATTGACGGCCACAATTTCGAGGAGATCATCGAGGCGCTGGAAGAGGCGAAGGCACATGAGGGTCAGCCGACCTGCATCGTCGCTCATACGCATAAGGGACACGGCGTTTCTTTCATGGAAGACCGGGCAGGCTGGCACGGCAAGGCGCCGAACGATGAACAGCTCGCACAGGCGATCAAGGAGCTTGGAGGTGACAACTAATGGATAAGATTGCAACGAGACAGGCTTACGGCGAATTTCTCGTCAAGAAGGGCAAGGAGCGCCCGGATCTGATCGTTATGGATGCCGACCTCTCGGGCTCCACGAAGACGAAGCTCTTCGCAGAGGCATATCCGGAGCGTTTCATTAACTGCGGCATCGCCGAGGCCGATCTTATGGCCGAGGCAGCGGGCATTGCGCTCTCGGGACATGTTGTATGCGCCAGCTCCTTTGCGATGTTTGCCGTAGGAAGAGCGTATGAGGTCATCCGCAATTCCATCGGTTATACGGGTGCGAATGTCAAGATCTGTGCAACGCATGCCGGCATCACGGTCGGCGAGGACGGCGCCAGCCATCAGACCTTCGAGGATCTCGCCTTGATGCGTGTGATTCCGGGCATGACGGTGGTCAATCCGGCTGATGCCGTCAGCGCGGAGAAGCTGCTCAATGCTGTCGTCGATACGGAAGGTCCGGCATATGTCCGACTGGGTCGCTCCGGCGTTCCGGTCTTCTATAAGCCGGAGGACGAAATCGTTCTCGGCAAGGCGAATATGCTTCGCGAAGGAACGGATGTCACGATCATTGCGACGGGCATTATGGTCGCCGAAGCCATGGAAGCGGCAGAGACCCTGGCGGAAGAGGGCGTTCAGGCACGCGTTCTCGATATGCATACGATCAAGCCGCTCGACGAGGAAGCCGTGCTGAAGGCGGCTCGCGAGACGGGAGCCATCGTGACGGCGGAGGAGCATTCGGTCATCGGAGGACTCGGCGGCGCTGTTGCCGAGGTCTTGGCCTGCAAGGCACCGACGCGTATGGCGATGGTCGGACAGCACGATACCTTCGGTGAGTCCGGCACGCCGAATGAGCTCAAGGCGAAGTACGGCATGACGAAGGAGGATATCGTGAAAGCGGTCCGTGGAGTTCTTGCCGAAAGATAAGCTTCGGGATTCGCATGGAATTTCATAAGTGAATACAGAGCACCCGGCCGCAAGCATTTGCGGTCGGGTTTTTGCATGATGGCGGAAATGTGAAGAACAGTCGAAAACGGACCCAAAGGGTCTTATTTGGCAGTTGTTTCAAAGATCAAAAATCGGCGCCGAAATGATGAGTGGAAACAAATAAATTTGGCGGAAACTATGAAATATCAAAAAATCAAAAATTTCACAGGGAATAATATTTACAATGTGGTGGGAGTGTGATAATCTTTATTCATGAATTTGACTGCGGACTAACCGTTTAAAGTTCATGAAGTAATTATCAGGTTTTATCACTTAGGAGGTAAAAGTAATGGAAACTGCAAAGAAGGGTAGACCATTTGGCTTTTATGTCTGTGCGCTGGGCTTCACCTTTGAGCGCTTTGCGTTCTATACGATGAAGTACCTGCTCGCGATCTGGATTGCTACGGCAGCTACTTCCGGCGGTCTCGGTCTCTCGGACATTGAAGGCTCGGCTGTATCCGGTTCGTTCGTTGCATGGACGTACATCACGCCTATCATCGGCGGATACATCGCTGACCATTGGATTTCCCCGAGAATCTGCGTTGCACTCGGTATGCTCCTGATGGGCATCGGTTACATTATCCTTTATTTCGCAAGCACGCTTGCAATGGTTAATGTCATGATTGCTTTCGTAGCAGTCGGCACCGGTCTCTTCAAGGGTAACCTCTCCGGTATCAACGGACTTCTCTTCCACGATCAGGAAGAACTGGACCAGGCATTCTCCATCCAGTATTCGTTCGTTAACATCGGTTCGTTCTGTGGTACGACGTTCCTCGCTCCTCTCGGCGGAAACTCGCTCACTTTCCAGATGGTATTCCTCATCTGCGGACTCTTCCTCGTCTTCGACGCTTGCTGGTTCGTCTTTGTCGGCGGCAAGGTTCTCGGCGATGCAGGTAAGGCGCCGTTCAAGAAGGATGCTCGTGAGTTCATTTCGGAAGAGAAGAGAGAAGCTTCGCAGAATGCTCCTCTTACGTCCCTTGAGAAGAAGAAGGTCTTCGCTATCGTTCTCCTGACTCTCCTCTCGGCTGTATTCTGGATGCTGTGGTACATGGCTTACATGCCAGCATACTACACGTTCGGTTGGGGCGATGGTGACAGCTACCAGAACCTCGCTGACTGGACGATCGGCGGATTCGAGATTCCTACTTCTTGGTTCGACTCCGTTAATGCTCTTGTCTGCATTATCCTCGGACCGGTTCTGGGTATGGTTTGGTCCAACCTGGACAAGAAGGGCAAGGATTGGTCGATGTTCACCAAGACGGCTCTCGGCTGCATGCTCGTAGGTATTGCTTACTTCGTCATGGTTATTGCTTACAACATCGCAGGCGGACAGAAGGAAGGATGCTCGGTATTCTGGCTCGTTCTCGTTTGCCTCTTGATGTCTGTAGGTGAGATGATCTTCTCGCCGCTCGGCAACTCGTTCATCAACAAGTTCTCGCCGGCTAAGCTGCTCGGATTCCTCCTCGGATTCTGGCCGATCGCTGTATACCTCGCTCAGATGGTATACCCGAAGCTGTATGCATACCTCACGACCGTTGATTTCTCGATGGGCTATGGTATCTGCGGCGCAATCGTAGTCGTATTCGGTCTCATCCTCATCGGATTCTCGAAGAAGCTCGATGCATGGAGCAATGAGGAATAATTGATTACAACAGTTGGCTTCAGAAACTGAAAAGAAACGGTTCCCTTTCGGGAACCGTTTTTTTTATGACTTCGAAGAGAAACAAGAGTGAATAAATATTCTTAAATATAAAAAAATATACAAATTTTCATTGTCACGGGACCGCTGCTGTGATAAGATAGAAGAGCTTGAAAGAGAGGAGAAGATCATGGAATATTTGAACGGATTTCTGGTCGCATGCAGAGGTATTCCGACGACGGTTTGGGTCAGCTTGGTCGCTGTTCTCATCGGTGTCGTCTTCGGACTCCTGCTGGCATTTATGCGAATGGCTAAGAATACAGTGATTCGAGGCATTTCTCATGTCTATGTCGATATCGTGCGCGGCACGCCGATGGTCGTTCAGGCCTTCATTCTCGCGTACGGTATTCCGCAGATCCTGCAGGAGAATGTCTTCTATTTCCGCTGGGCGGATCTCGTCATTCCGGCGGTTCTCGTCTGCGGATTCAATAGTGCAGCTTATATGGCGGAGGTCATGCGAAGCGGCATCCAGGCGGTCAATAAGGGCCAGATGGAGGCAGCGCGTTCGCTCGGCATGAGCAAGGGCATGGCTATGCGTCTCATCATCATGCCGCAGGCCGTGAAGATCATTCTCCCGGCGATCGGCAATGAGTTCGTCACGCTGATCAAGGAGACGTCGGTCCTCAGCTTCGTCGGCGTCGTCGAGATCATGCGTCAGGGTACGCTTTATAATGCATCGACATATCAGACCTTCCCGGCATATATCGGTGTAGCACTTGCTTACCTGATTCTGACGCTGCCGCTTTCGAAGCTCATCACGTATTTGGACGGCAAGAATCTGACGAACGGCGGCAGAAGGAAGACGAAGAAACAGCTCGCGGCAGAGCGCGCAGCAGAGACGGCAAAGGAGGCAGCAGCATGATCGAGATCAAGAATTTGCATAAGAGCTTCGGCGATCATGAGGTCCTTCACGGCATCGATCAGGTCGTCAACGAGAGCGAGGTTCTCTGCGTCATCGGCCCGTCGGGCTCCGGTAAGTCGACGATGCTTCGCTGCATCAATCATCTGGAGATTCCGAGCTCCGGTGAGATCTATATTGACGGAGAACTCGTCACGGAGAAGAATATCAATTCCGTTCGTACGAAGATGGGCATGGTATTCCAGAATTTCAATCTCTTCCCGCACATGACGGTGCTCGAGAATATCACCTGCGGTCCGATTCATGTCAAGGGCGTCGATCCGGCAGAAGCGGAGGAGAAGGCGATGAGACTTCTTTCTCGCGTCGGTCTTGAGGCGAAGGCCTCGGCTTATCCGAAGTCTCTCTCCGGCGGTCAGCAGCAGCGTGTGGCTATTGCCCGTGCACTCGCGATGGAGCCGGAGATCATGCTCTTCGACGAGCCGACCTCGGCACTCGACCCGGAGATGGTCGGCGAGGTCCTCGATGTCATGAAGCAGCTGGCGAAGGAGGGCTTGGCGATGATCGTGGTCACGCACGAGATGGGATTCGCCAAGGAGGTCGCAGACAAGGTCGTTTTCATGGACGGCGGTGTCATCGTGGAGCAGGGAACGCCGGAAGAGGTTCTCGTTCATCCGAAGGAAGTGCGTACGCAGGACTTTTTGTCAAAGGTTCTGGTATAAGCTGTCGGTACCCTATGGCCGGAAGTGCCGGAACGGGAGGCTTTCGGCAGTTCTTTCATCAAGTGAACAGGAAGCACAGGAAGCGGCAACGCTTCCTGTTTTTCTTTAATTCTTCAAAATATTCATGTATAATGGCTGTGTATGGTTAGAGTAAATTGGAGGTACTATGATCGAATTTACCAATATCACGAAGTATTACGGCAAGAATGTGGGGCTGGAGAATGCCTCCGTTCATATCCATAAAGGGGATTTCGTCTTTTTGGTCGGACCTTCCGGCGCCGGCAAGACGACTTTTGTCCGCCTGATTCTGCACGAGATCGAGCCGGATAAGGGCACGATCAAGGTAGCGGGTGAGGATGTTACACACCTCAGCCGCCGCCAGATTCCGCCGCTTCGCCAGAAGATCGGTATGGTCTTTCAGGATTTCCGCCTGCTCGAGAAGAAGACGGTCTATGAGAATGTCGCTTTTGCGATGGAGGTCATCCATAAGAAGAAGAAGGATATCAAGAGACAGGTCCCGTATGCGCTCGACCTCGTCGGCATTCTCGATAAGAAGGATCGTTATCCGAACGAGCTTTCGGCCGGTGAGCAGCAGCGTGTCGGCATTGCACGCGCCATCGTCAACAATCCGCGTGTTCTGATTGCGGACGAGCCGACCGGCAACCTGGATCCTGTTACGGCCATGGAGATCATGAAGCTCCTCGACAAGATCAATATGAGAGGAACGACCATTCTGATGGTTACGCATGCCAAGGACATCGTCGATGCCATGAATAAGCGCGTCGTCGCCATCGAGAACGGCCATATCGTACGTGACGAACAGGGTCATTACGGATTCTATAACGAAGAAGAATATTTCGATTATGCGGAGGAGGTGGGCCGTTATGATTTCTAGACTCGCTTACTCTGTCAAGCAAGCCTTCTCCCAGCTCGGACGAAACAAAGCGATGAACTTCACGGCGACGCTCGCCATCACCGCCATGATGCTCATTCTCGGCGTCTTCTTCGTCGCCTTCGTCAACGTGGACCTTTTCGCGAAGGTCATCCAGCAGGATTATAATGTCGTCGAGGTCTATCTCCTCGATGATAATTCCGAGTCGCGCAATCAGGAGATCGGAGACGAGATTCAGACGATGGAAGGCGTCGGCGAGGTCACGTATCGCACGAAGGAGGAAGCGCTTCAGGTCATGAAGGAGCGCTGGGGAGATAACGGTTATCTCCTGGATAATCTGTCCGATAATCCGCTTCCGAATTCCTTCCTCGTCTATGTCGAGGATAAGGATGCGGCGAAAGTCTTCTCTGAGACTGTCGCAGATCTTGACGGTGTCGAAGATGTCAAATATTACCAGGATACGGTCGAGAAGCTGCAGAAGATCACGCACTTCATCAGCATCGCATCCATGGTCACGATGGCCTTCCTGATTATCGTCTCGGTCATCATCGTTGCGAATACGATCAAACTGACCGTATTCAACCGCGCGAAGGAGATCAGCATCATGAAGTACCTCGGTGCGACGGACTGGTTCGTCCGTGCCCCGTTCCTCTTTGAGGGTATTATTCTCGGACTGCTGTCGGCCCTCATCGCTTCCGGATTGATGTTCGGACTGTACAGTCAGATCACATCGATCATCGGACCGGATCTCATGCGCATGCTGTCGGTACCGGTCGTGCCGACCTCGTACCTGATTCCGAACCTGATGGTGATCTTCGTTTCCCTCGGCGTCGGTGTCGGTACCTGCGGAAGTATCATTTCGATTCGTCGTTTCTTGACGCGTTAAGTGCGAAAGGAGGCATGAATGAAGAAGAATAAAGGAGCATTCCTTGCATTTGTCCTTGCGGCGATGATGACCGTGACGACGGCAGGGGCGATGCCTTTAGATGTCTACGGCGCGAGCGCAAGCTCGAAGAGGCAGGAGGCCAGCGAGAAGAGCGCGGCAGCCGATGAAGCCGGTGAGAAGGCCAGCGATCTCTTCCAGAAGGTCGCGGAGGCTGAGAAGCAGATCACGGAGCTCAAGCAGAGCATCGCTTCGAAGCAGTCGAAGATCGCCTCGCTTCAGACGGAGCTCGAAACGAAACAAGAAGAGATCAATCAGCAGTCGGATGATCTCGATGCAAGACTGCGCGCCATGTACAAGACGGGATCGACCGGCATCATCGAGGTCATCCTGAGCTCGAACAATATCGAAGAGCTCATCACCAACGTCAGCATGGTTCAGCGTATTCTGGAGAACGACCAGGATGTCCTGAAGCAGCTCGAGGATGATTACAAAGAGATCGATAAGATCAAGAAGGAGCAGCAGAAGCAGGCGGAATCCCTGGAGGCGGACAAGAAGGAGATCGAAGCCATCCAGGAGGAATACCAAGCGGATGCTGAGGCTTATAAGGCGCAGGAGGAGCAGCTCCAGTCTGAGGCGAATGCACTGGCTGCCGAGGCGGCAAGACTTCAGGCCGAAGCCGATAAGAAGCTCCAGGAGCAGCAACAGCAGCAGGGCGGCAGCTCGGGAGGCGGCGGCAGTTCGAGCAGCGGCGGTGGCGGAAGCTCGTCGAGCTCGGGTTATCGCTGGCCGGTTAACGGCGGCGTCATCACGTCCTGGTTCGGTTATCGTATCCACCCGGTTTACGGCTACTGGAAGTACCATGACGGTGTCGACGTCTCCGGCCTCGGTATGGGCACGCCGATTTATGCCATCGGAGACGGTATTGTCACCCGTGCATCTTGGTACGGCGGTTACGGCAACTGTGTCATGATCTCCATCGGCAACGGATATACGACGCTTTACGGACATATGAGCGGTTATGCTGTCAGCTACGGACAGTATGTCAGAAAGGGGCAGGTCGTCGGTTATATCGGCAGCACCGGTATTTCGACGGGACCGCACCTTCACTTCAGCTTGCTCCGTAACGGTGTTTATGTCGATCCGCTCAGCATCGTCTCTCCGTGATGAGAGGGAAGAGCGAGAGCAAGAAAGGAACTCTTATTTATGCCGGAGAATCGAAACGGGAGCTCCGCTTTTGCGGCGGAGATCATTCGAAAGATTATGAATAAACGTGGGATCATCGGCGCGGAGGCTCAGGAGGAGTTTCTTGCGCCGAATCCCCGCCTGGCTTACGATCCATTCCTCCTCCGCAATATGGAGGCGGGAGTGGATTTGCTTTTGCATGCGATTTCCGAGCAGAAGCACATCGTCATCTACGGCGATTATGACTGCGACGGCGTGACGGCGACGGCCCTCCTCATGAAAGTGCTGCGCACCGTTACGGATAAGGTGTCTTATTATATCCCGTCCCGCATGGAAGAGGGCTACGGCCTCCATTGCGATGCCATCGATGCCATCAAGGATGGCGGCGGCGAGGTCATCGTGACGGTGGACTGCGGATCCGTCTCGGCCAAGGAAGCGGAATATGCTGCTTCACTCGGCATCGAGATGGTCATCACCGACCATCACGAGGTGCGAGACGTCGTGGCACCGGGAATCGTCATCAATCCGAAGGTGCCGGGAGATACCTATCCCTTCTGCGGACTTGCCGGCGTCGGCGTCGCTTATAAGCTCGCACTGGCGCTCAGCAAGCGCATGGATATTCCGCGCAGCGTCATCACGGAGGTGCTGGAGCTGGTTGCTGTGGGGACCATCGGCGACATCATGCCGCTTCTCGACGAGAACCGTTCGCTTGTCAAATACGGTCTTCGCCTGATGCGCGGCGGATGCTGCAACCGAGGACTGAAGACGCTTCTTCGCATGACGGAGACGCCTTGTGAAGAACTGCTGGCGGAGGACATCTCCTTCCAAATCGTCCCTCGGATCAATGCGGCGGGAAGACTCGGCGATGCTTCACTCGGCGTGAAGGCGCTCTTGGCGGAAACGCAGGAGGAGGCTGATTATTATTGCCGCCGCCTCATGGAGATCAACGAGAAGCGCCGCGAGATGCAGCAGGAGGCGTATCAGCGCCTGTTTGCAGCCGCAAAGGAGGAAGCGGAATTCGGAGATTTCCTCCTGGTCGAAGCGAAGGATGAGCACGAAGGCATTCTCGGCATTGTCGCCGGCAAATTAAAGGAGCATTTCCGCCGTCCGGTGGCCATTGTCACAGAGAATGAAGGCCATCTCAAAGGGACGAGCCGCTCCATTGACGGTCTGGATATCTTCAAGCTGCTCAATGCTCATCGCGATATGTTCTCGGCCTTCGGCGGTCATGCGAAGGCCTGCGGATTCACGATGGAGCCGGAGGATCTCGAGGAGCTGCGCTTCTCCCTGAACGAGGAGGTCGCTCTGCTGGAAGAAGAGGATCCGACGATTTTTGATAAGAAATATAAGTATGATATGGAATTGCTGCCGGCAGATGTCACGCCGGAGTTCGTGAAGGCTCTCCGCGTGCTGGAGCCGTGCGGTGAGAAGAACGAAAGACCGGTGGCGCTCTTTCGCGCGGTACATCTCGAGAATTGGAGCTTCCTCGGAAGCGGGACGAGCTATGCGCGTTTTCGCATCGAGAAGAACGGAAGCGGCATCGACGGCATCCTCTTTCAAGATGCATTAGAGGTTCACGGGCTCTTCGAAAAGGGACTTCCTGTCGACGTGTACGGCAAGATGTCTATCAATCGCTGGAACGGTAGAGAGCGGCTTCAGCTGGAGGTACGCGATGTGATTCCGGCGAAGACCGAGGAAGCATAAGAATGACGGCTTCAAGGGTATGGAAGGTTTGTGACATCGACGGAATGAAGCTCTTCCTGACGGCGGATTTTGATCCGAAAGAGACGAGCAGCCATGCGCTTTTGGCCGAGCTTCTCGGCATGGAGCAGGAGGAGCTCGAGCGAAGGCTCGTCTACGGACCGCACGGGAAGCCGGAGCTTCCGGACGGGCCGGCCATCTCCGTCTCGCATTCGGGAAGGTACTGGGCGGTTCTGATCTCTTATGATGAGTCTGCCGGAGGGAAGCCTTCGGTCGGTCTCGATATTCAGGTGTCGGTGCCCGCGTCTTATGAAAGCATCGCGAAGCGATTTTTCCGCGAAGAAGAGGCAGCTCTCGTTACGGCAGCTTCGGATGAAGAGGCGAGGCGGGAGGCTTTCTTTCGCCTGTGGACGAAACGGGAGGCGCTGCTGAAGGCGGCCGGGGAGAGCGTATTCCGGCGGACGGAGGCACTTACGGATGTCGAAGTGAAGGAGATTGCGCTTACGGAGGGGCTGTATGCGGCTTATGCCGTGAAGCGTATGAAATAAGGAAGGAATATGACGAAGAAGACGGAGGACCGGGATAAGAAGAGGACGGCGTCGGAGGAGGCAACTCGCTATCTGGCGCGGCGCATGCGGACGACGGCGGAGACGGAGCAGCATCTGGCGGAGAAGGGTTATTCGCCGGAGGAGATTCGGGAGGCGGTGGCCTTGCTGACGGAACTTCATTATCTCGATGATGCGGAATATGCGAGAGTCTTCTTCGCTTATTCGAGAGAGAAATATCGCGGGCGTCTTCGCATCATGCGGGAGCTTCGGGAACGGGGCATCGGCGGTGAGACGGCGGAGTTCGCCTGGGAGGATTTCATGGCGGAGGACGGACGCTCGGAGGAGGAAGTCGCTTTGACGTTCGGACGGAAGGCCCTCGCGCTGACGGAGCATGAAGGGGCGCCGGAGCGGAAGGACATCGTGAAGATCGGAAAGAAGCTGGAGCAGCGGGGATTCTCACAGGATGTGATCTTCCGCGTGATGGATAAGCTGGGGAGGACGGAATTTGAGTGATATTCTATTGATTCTGCTCATCGTGATGACGGCGGCACTGCTTTTCCTTGCAGTGATTCTCTTGCTTCGTCAAAACCAAAGTGACAAGCGGGGCGATACCTTCGCGCGCACGTACGGAGAGATCCTTTCGAAGAATCAGCAGATGATGGCGGAACAGCAGGATGCGCGTCTTCGCGACCTCGGCGATCAGATGGCGCGGATGCGGGAGGAGAACGGCAGGCAGCTGGAGCTCATGCGCCGTACGGTCCATGAAAAGCTCGACGAGACTTTGGAGACGCGTCTCACGCGCTCCTTCAGTCTCGTGAACGAGCGCCTGGAACAGGTTTACCGCGGACTCGGCGAGATGCAGTCCATGGCGCGGAATGTCGGTGACTTGAAGAAGATCCTGTCGAATGTCAAGACGAGGGGCATCCTCGGCGAGATGCAGCTCGGATCGATTCTGGAACAGATTCTCGCGCCGGAGCAATATGAGACGAATGTGGCGACGCGGCCGGGCAGCCGGGAGCGCGTGGAATTCGCCATTCGCCTTCCGGGAAGCGGCGACGGAGAGGTTCTGCTTCCGATCGATGCGAAATTCCCGGGCGATGCTTATCAGAATCTCCTCGATGCTTATGACCGCGGCGACCGCGCGGAGATCCTCGAGAAGAGAAAGGTCTTGATGAACCGCATCCTGAGCGAGGCGAAGGATATTGCAACGAAATATATCGCGCCGCCGTATACGACGGATTTCGCAGTGCTTTTCCTGCCCTTTGAGGGCTTATACAGCGAAGCAGTGCAGGCGGGCATGGTCGAGCTCCTGCAGCGACGCTATAAGGTGATGATTGCGGGACCGACGACGACGGCGGCCCTGCTGAACAGCCTCCAAATGGGCTTTCGTACGCTCGCCATCGAGAAGCGCTCGAGCGAGGTCTGGCAGCTGCTCGGCGCGGTTCGGACGGAGTTCGACACTTTTGAAGAAGTGCTCGAGAATACGCAGCGCAAGCTGAATCAGGCGAATAATGAGCTCGACAAATTAGTCGGCGTCCGCACGCGCCAGATTCGCCGTAAGCTGCAGAAGGTCACGGCGCTCGAGAGTGAAGAAGTGAAGAAAATGCTGGAGGATGAATAGAAAGGAGGAGCAATGAAGATATTTGCAATCGGCGATCTGCACCTTTCTTTTCATGAAACGGTCGATAAATCGATGGAAGCCTTCGGCGCGGGCTGGGAGGATTATGAGAACCGGCTTCGCACGAACTGGCTGGAGCGAGTATCGGAGGAGGACCTCGTCATCCTGCCGGGCGATCTCTCCTGGGGACTCAAGCTCGAGGAGGCCGTCCCGGACCTCGACTGGATCCATGCGCTCCCGGGCCGCAAGGTTGCGGTCAAGGGCAACCATGACCTCTGGTGGCACCGCATCGGGCATCTTCGGACGCTGTATGAGGATATTTGCTTCCTTCAGAATGACAGCTATTTGATTGAAGGAACGGACCTTGCCGTCGTCGGGACGCGCGGCTGGATCACGCCGGGCGCAGAGGACTTCACCTCGCACGACGAGAAGATCTATCAGCGCGAGCAGCTTCGCCTGCAATTCTCTCTGGAGGATGCGAAGAAAAAGGGCGCGAAGCGGATGATCGCTGCTTTTCATTATCCGCCGGCCGGCGCACGGCAGAAGGAGTCCGGCTTCACGGAGCTCCTTGAGAATTACCCGGTCACGGACTGCGTTTACGGCCATCTCCACGGAGCGGTCGCTTACGGAAGCGGCATTCGCGGCCCGGTGCGCGGCATCGATTATAAGCTGGTTTCGCTGGATTATCTCGGGGCCAAGCCGAAGCTGATCGCGGAGGCCTCCGCCGAATAAGAAGGGAGGAATCATGGAATTTCTCGATCTTATCAACAAAAAGCGCGAGGGACTCGCGCTCACTCCGAAAGAAATTGAAGAGATGATCCGCCTCTATATGGAGGATCGCATCCCGGATTATCAGATGTCGGCCTTCCTCATGGCCGTCTGCTTTCAGGGGATGAATGAAGAGGAGACCTTCGCCCTGACGAAGGCACTCCGCGACAGCGGCGAGGTCCTCGACCTTCGAAGCATCCCGGGCCTCAAGGCGGATAAGCATTCGACCGGCGGCGTCGGTGACAAGACGACGCTTATCGTCGGGCCGCTTGCTGCGGCAGCCGGCGTCAAGGTCGCTAAGATGAGCGGACGCGGCCTCGGATTCACGGGCGGGACGGCGGACAAGCTGGCCTCCATTCCGGGCTACCGCACGACGCTCACGAACGAGGAATTCCTGGAGCAGATGAAGACCCTCGGCATCGCCATGGTGACGCAGACGGCGCATCTGACGCCGGCGGACAAGCGCTTATACAGTCTCCGCGACGTCACGGGCACGGTTTCGAATAAGAGCCTCATCGCCTCCAGCATCATGAGCAAAAAGCTGGCGTCCGGGAGCGATGTCATCGTCCTCGATGTCAAATGCGGACGCGGCGCACTTCTTGAAGACCCGAAGGAGGCGGAGGAGCTCGCGAACCTGATGCTCAAGATCGGCGCGATGGACGGAAAGCGCATGACGGCGCTCATCACCGACATGTCGGAGCCGCTGGGTCTGGCGATCGGCAACGCTCTCGAGGTCGAAGAGGCCGTCGAGGTCCTCCGCGGAGGAGGGCCGAGCGATGTGCGCGAGGTTTCGGTCGCTTTGACCGGAGAGATGATCTATCTCTCCGAGCTTGCAGCGACGCCGGAAGAGGGCCGAAAGCTCGCAGAGCGCCTGCTCGAGGACGGATCGGGCCTCAGTATGCTGCGCCGCGTTATCGAAGCGCAGGGAGGCGATGCACGCATTGTCGATGATACGAGTATTCTCCCGAAGGCTTC
>CASEEM010000013.1 GCA_949286985.1 uncultured Eubacteriales bacterium | reverse complement strand
CTGCCACGATGAGATCCTGCAGCATTTCGACATCATCCGGATCGACGACGTCGCGGTCGATCTTGAGGGAGACGATCTGGTTCTGTCCGTTGACCGTAACCTCGACAGCACCGCCGCCGGCCGTCGTCGTAATCTCCTTCTCCTGGAGCTCAGCCTGCTTCTGCTCCATCTCGCGCTGCATCTGCTGAAGCTGTTTCATCTGCTTCTGCATATTTCCGGCACCGCCGCCGACCTTCGGCTTCTTACCTGCACGCATACCCTTACCCATGTTGTTACCTCCTGTTGATTCGGTTGTTTGTTTGTCATTCGCATTCGCATTCCTATGCTTATTCGGAATGCTTTTCTTGTCCGGGGCGGCCTTCGCCGCCTCCTCTATTATTTCATCGTCACTTCGACATGAAACATCTTCTCGAGATCGCCGGCCAGCTCGTCGGCATCGACGTCCTCGCGGCGAATCCGCTCTGTCTTGCGGTCGTCCTCATCATGCGTCGTCTCTCCGCGCGGCGGGAGATCGACGATGCTTCCGCCCTGAAAGCTGACGAAGGTTTGTTCGCCACAGATGGAACGAGCCACCTCGGTGATCTCATCCTTCATCTTCTCGGCAAAGCTGAGCTTGTTCTTCTTGATGAGAACCGTGAGCTCATCGTTCGTATAATCGATGAGGCGGGAATGATTCCCGATCAACGATGCAAAGCTCATCGTTCGGCGCCCCATCTCTCGGGTGATCTGCGCCCAGAGCTCATCAAGGTCGCCGTATCCCTCGGTCTCTCCGATGTGACGATCCTCGGTCCCTTCTCTCGGGGCGGCCGGAGGATCAAAGAGCGGCTGTGCTTCGCCGATCTCGGTCGGCGTCGGCTCTCTGTCCTCTTCGGAATCGACAATATAATCAAATTCGTCGGTATCAGAATCGTGATGAGCGGCCTGCTTCAGAGCTGCCAGCGCGGCACGCTTCGCTTCGTCCCGGGACGGTGCGTCCGGAGTCGTCTTCACACTTGCCTCCGGCTTCGCTGTCATGCGAGTCGTCAGAGCCGCACTCCGCTGCGGCTTCTGCAGCTGCGGCGCTCTCGCCGGCTTGCCGCTTCCGCCCTGCACCGGATAAGTCTGCCGTATCCCCTCCGCCAGCCGAACGGCGGCCGTCTCCAAGAGGATACGCGAATTCAGCGCCTGTCTCGCACGGTTCACATATTCCGAAAGCAGCGTGACGCCTTCGGCTATCCGCTTGCTGCCGACCTCGAGGGCCTGCGCACGAATGCGCGCTGCGTTCTCCTCCGAACACGAGAGGAGTTCCTCCGGATGCTCCACATAATGCGCAATCATGAGATTGCGATAATGCTCCAGCCAGTCGAGCAAGAGCTGCTTCGCATCCTTGCCGCTTCGAATCATGCGGTCGATCTGCTCAAAGGCTCCGGCCAGATCCCCCTGTACCACGTCCTCCGTCAGCGCCCGGAAGAAGTCTCCTCCTGCGCTTCCGATGGATTCAAGCACGAGGTCGGCCGTCACATGATCATCGAGATAGAGGCATTGCTCCAGAAGCGACAGCGCATCGCGCACCGAGCCGTCCGCCTTGCGCGCCAGCACCGCCAGCGCCTCATCGTCGACGGATACTCCCTTCCGGCCGCAAATTCTTCGCATGCCGCTGACGAGATCGTCCTCCGAGACGCGCTTGAAATTGAGCGTCATGCAGCGCGACTTGATCGTCTGCCGGATCTCCTCCGGATTCGTCGTCGCCAGGATGAAAATCGCATAGGACGGCGGCTCCTCCAGCGTCTTGAGGAAAGCATTCTGCGCCGCTGCCGTGAGCATATGGACCTCGTCGATGATATAGACCTTATATCTTCCCAGCGTCGGCGGATATTGGACGTGATCGACAATGGCGCGGATGTCCTCGACCTTGTTGTTCGAAGCCGCGTCGAGCTCGACCACATCAATATAATTCCCCTCGGCGATCGCGCGGCAATTCTCGCAGTGCCCGCACGGCATCTCATTCGGATCGTCCGTGCCGATGCAGTTGACGGCCTTCGCCAAAATGCGCGCCGTCGTCGTCTTGCCGGTTCCGCGGGTTCCCGTGAACAGGTACGTCTGGCTCGGCGTCCCTTCGCGGATCTGGTTCCGGAGGATCTTCACAATGTGCTTCTGTCCGATGATCTCATCGAGACGCTCCGGTCTCTCCGACCGATACAGTGCCAGATGCATACCTTCTCCTTTCTCCTAAAAAAGGCTCTTAGACAGCATGCGATCCGTTGGAGGCTGATCTGCGGCACACAGTCCTGACCGCTTAATGCTGCTTCCTCTCGGACCTGACATGGTTCACAGCGTCCTGTTGCGCAGGACCCCCGGCGAACCGCAGGCTATCTAAGAGCTGTTCTATTATATCGGCTATCGGCGCTTTTGTCAATTGAGAGCGCGCCTGCGCTTTTGCGCGAACCTCTCCTCATGCAAAAAACGAGCGGCGCCGCGGCACCGCTCGTTGCTTTAAACAGCTTGTCTTATACGAGCTCGAGGAATACAACCTCAGCGTTATCTCCCTGTCTCGGTCCAAGCTTGAGGATGCGGGTATATCCGCCGTTGCGCTCTGCGTACTGCGGAGCGATCTCCTCAAAAAGCTTCGTAACGACATCTTCGTCGAATACATATGCGAGAACCTGACGTCTTGCATGAAGGTCGCCGCGCTTTGCGAGCGTGATGAGCTTCTCTGCCTGACGGCCTGCTTCCTTCGCTCTGTCGAGCGTCGTCGTGATTCTACCTTCACGGAACAGGTCGGTGACAAGGTTTCTCAGCATGGATTTTCTATGTGCAGAATCTCTGCCCAGCTTCTTGTAGCCTTTCATCCGTCGTCTACTCCTTTCGATTAGTTTTCGTCATTCGGCTTCAGCTCGAGTCCGAGCTCAGCCAGCTTGTTCTTGACCTCTACCAGCGACTTCATACCGAGGTTTCTGACCTTCATCATATCCTCCTCCGTGCGCTGCGTGAGCTCCTCGACCGTGTTGATCGAAGCTCTCTTGAGGCAGTTGAAGGAACGAACCGAAAGCTCCAGCTCCTCGATCGTCATTTCGAGAGCCTTCTCCTTGCGGTCCTCATCCTTCGTGGTGAGGATCTCCATGTCGGCGACATTCTCGCCGAGTCCGATGAAGAGGTTCAGATGCTCCGTCATGATCTTGGCGCCGATCGATACGCCCTCTTCCGGAGCGATCGAACCGTCCGTCCAAAGCTCAAGCGTGAGCTTATCGTAATCCGTCACCTGGCCGACTCTCGTATTCTCCACGGTGTAATTGACCTTCTTGACCGGGGTGAAAATGGAGTCGATCGGAATTACTGCGATAGGAGTCGATTCCGTCTTATTCTGCTCAGCCGGGACGTATCCGCGTCCGGACGAGATGTTCATCTCCATGACGAGCGTGGCATTCTCCTCCAGCGTCGCAATGTGAAGGTCCGGATTGAAGATGGTCGTATCCGCATCGACGATGATGTCTGCTGCGGTGACTTCCTTCGCACCGACCGCATTGATGATTGCTCTCTTATCCTCATCCCCCTGAATGCTGACAGCAAGTCTCTTGAGGTTGAGGATGATCTCCGTAACATCCTCCTTGACACCCGGGATGGTGGAGAACTCATGGAGGACACCGTCAATCTTGACCGAGGTGATTGCAGCTCCCGGAAGCGAGCTGAGAAGGATTCTTCTCATGCAGTTTCCGAGCGTCGTGCCATACCCTCTTTCAAGAGGTTCAATGACGAATTTCCCGTACTGGCCATTTTCGTCAATTTCTTTCGTAATCGTCGGCTTAACAATCTCGATCATTTCTACCTCCCATCAAATTAAAGCACTGCTTTACCGTCATGCTACCGATTATCTCGAGTAGAACTCAACGATGTAGCGCTCCTCGATCGGAAGGTCGATGTCTTCACGCGACGGCGTTGCGACGATCTTACCCTCGAGCTTATCGAGATCGATATCGATCCACTGCGGCGTGGTGATGACCATGTCCTTCAGCTCCTTGAACTTCGGGGAGTTCTTGGACTTCTCCTTGACGGAGATGACATCTCCTGCGTGGAGCTCCATGGAAGGAATGTTCGCCTTCTTGCCGTTAACGAGGAAGTGACCGTGGTTAACGAGCTGTCTTGCCTCTCTTCTCGTAGCGGCAAAGCCCATACGGAAGACGACGTTGTCGAATCTGCTCTCGAGCATGATGAGGAGGTTGTTGCCTGCACCGCCGGCTCTCTTCGAAGCCTTCTCGAACGTGTTGCGGAACTGCTTCTCCTGGAGACCGTACAGGAACTTAACCTTCTGCTTCTCGTTCAGCTGAATTCCGTACTCGGACTTCTTTCTTCTGCTCTGCTGAACCTGTCTCTTCGATTTCTTATTTACACCCATGTACTGAGGCTCGATGCCGAGTGCCTTCGCTCTCTTCAGTACCGGTTCTCTGTTTCTAGCCATGTATCGTTACTCCTCCTCTCGCTTAGACTCTTCTCTTCTTCGGCGGACGGCATCCGTTGTGAGGGATCGGCGTGATGTCCTTGATCATCGTGATGTTGAGTCCGGCCGTCTGAAGCGCGCGGATCGCAGCCTCTCTGCCGGAACCAGGTCCCTTGACATATACTTCAACCGTCTTCAGACCGTGCTCCATTGCGGCCTTAGCAGCCACCTCAGCAGCGCTCTGTGCAGCGAAAGGGGTCGACTTTCTCGAGCCGCGGAAGTTGTTCGAACCCGCGCTCGACCAGGAAAGGGCGTTTCCGTCCATATCCGTCAGGGTAACAATCGTGTTGTTAAATGTGGACTGGATGTGAGCCTGGCCTCTTTCGACGTTCTTGAGTTCTCTCTTCTTTTTTCTGACTGTCTTCTTAACAGCTGCCATGTTTCTCTACCTCCTTGTCCTTATTTCTTTTTGCCAGGCAAACGCTTCGGGCCCTTACGAGTTCTAGCATTCGTCTTGGTCTTCTGTCCTCTGACCGGAAGGCTTCTTCTGTGTCTGATGCCACGATAGCTTCCGATCTCCATGAGGCGCTTGATGTTCAGAGAGACCTCTCTGCGAAGGTCACCTTCAACGATGTACTCGTTCTCGATAACCTTTCTGATCTTTCCGGCATCTTCCTCGGTCAGGTCTCTGACGCGGATGTCAGGATCGACTCCGGCCTTCTCGAGGATCTTCTTGGATGTTGCGAGACCGATTCCGTAGATATAAGTCAGACCGATTTCGATCCTCTTATCTCTAGGCAGGTCAACTCCGGCAATTCTTGCCATTTCTTCCTCCTTTCCTATCTTCCGTCACCGCTCCGGGGGTGATATAGACAGGGGTTCCATTTAACATACACGCTGAGTTCCCGGCCAAACAGCGCAAATTCTATTATACCTTATTTTCTTAGCCTTGTCTCTGCTTATGCTTAGGATTTTCGCAAATTACCATGACTTTTCCGTGTCTCTTGATAACTTTGCACTTCTCGCAGATCGGCTTTACAGAAGCTCTAACCTTCATGTCACTCCTCCTTTGAGCTAGTTCTTTTCTCTCCACGTGATTCTGCCACGGGTGAGATCGTAAGGTGATAATTCCACCTTCACCCGGTCTCCCGGCAGGATTCGAATATAATTCATGCGAATCTTGCCCGAGATATGAGCGAGGACTTCAAAGTCGTTATCCAGCTTAACCTTAAACATCGCATTTGGCTGAGCATCGACGACCGTACCCATGACTTCGATTGCATTCTTCTTCGCCATCATCAGTCTCCTTCATCAAACAGTGTGATCAGCTCCGGCTCACCGTCCGTAATGACGACCGTGTTCTCATAATGTGCTGCCAGCTTTCCGTCGACCGTAACGACGGTCCATTCGTTGGAAAGCGTACGCACATCGTACGAACCTTCGGTGATCATCGGCTCGATGGCCAAAGTCATTCCTTCTTTCAAATGCGGTCCCGTATGAGGATTGCCGTAATTCGGAATCTGCGGATCCTCGTGAAGATCGCGACCGACACCGTGCCCGAGATATTCGCGAATGACGCCGAAACCGTGCGACTCCGCATAGGCCTGAATGGCATGACTGATGTCATGGAGGCGGTAGCCTACCATGGCATACTTGACGCCTTCGAAGAAACTGGTTCGGGTCACGTCGATCAGCTTGGCTGCCGTTTCGGAAACCTCGCCGACAGGATACGTTCTGGCTGCATCGCTGGCATATCCTTTATACGTCGCGCCCGTATCGACAGAAACGATATCTCCTTCACGGAGGATCCTCTCCTTGGACGGAAAACCGTGAACCACCTCATCATTCACCGAGATGCAGGTTGCGGCAGGAAATCCGCCGTAACCCTTGAATGTCGGTTTCATGTGATAATGATTGATTCTGTCTTCGACAAAGCGGTCAATATCATGGGTCGGAATGCCCGGTTTCACAAACGAGCGGAGATCGTGAAGGATCTCCCCGGTCACCTTGGCCGCCTCACGCATCAATTCGATTTCTCGTTTCGATTTAATGATGATCATGATTATTTCGCCTCGATCGCTTCCACGATGGCGCGGAAGATCTCATCCTGCGGCTGCTCACCGTCAAAGTCTGCGAGCGTTCCCTGCTCACGGTAATATCCGATCAACGGGGCCGTCTGCTCTTCATAGACGTTGATGCGGTTCTCCACCGTCTCACGGTTGTCGTCGGCACGCTGAATCAGCGGGCCGCCGCAGCGATCGCAGATGCCTTCCTGCTTCGGCGGAATATTCACGATATGGTAGCTTGCGCCGCAATCTTTGCAGACTCTTCTGCCGGTCAGTCTCTCAATGAGTGCTTCTTTGCCGACGTTGAAATTCAGAACAACGGTCAGCGCAGCGCCGTTTTCCTTGAGAAACTCATCCAGCTTCTCTGCCTGGAAGATGGTACGAGGGAATCCGTCGAGCAGGAACCCGTTCTCACAGTCGTCCTGCGAGATGCGGTCTGTGACGAGATCGCAGACGAGCTCATCCGGTACAAGCTGGCCCTGATCCATGTAGGTCTTTGCCTTCTTGCCGAGCTCGGTCTGATTCTTGATGTTCGCGCGGAAGATATCTCCCGTCGAAATGTGCGGTACGTGATACTTGTCAACGATCTTGGCCGCCTGGGTGCCCTTGCCGGCTCCCGGAGGTCCGAGTAATACTGCTCGTAACATGATTGCCCTCCTGTCTTCCGATGAATCGAATCTGTTTCACAAACACTACTTAAGGAAGCCTTCGTAATTTCTGGACAGCAGCTGGTTCTCCAGGCGCTGAACCGAATCGAGAGCTACGCCGATAGCGATGAGAATCGAGGTGCCGCCGAACATGAAGTTGAACGGCGTGAATACGCTGATCATCGTCGGAATCGTCGCGACCAGCGCGAGGAAGAGTCCTCCGACGAAGCACAGCCTGTGCATAACGCCGGTGAGGTATTCCTCCGTAGCTTTACCTGCACGGATGCCCGGAATAAAGGCACCGGATTGTCTCATATTATCGGCAACCTGCGCCGGATTAAAAATAATCGCGGTGTAGAAAAAAGTAAATGCCAATGTCAGTACGATATTCAGGACGGAATAAACCCAGACTCCCGGATCACCGTACTGCGATAAATACTTGTTAACCCATTGCGCAAAGGCCGAATCCGGGACGAATACCGCCACCGTCAGCGGGAATTGCAGCAGGGTGAGCGAGAAGATGATCGGAATAACGCCGGCCTGGGTGACCTTCATCGGAATGAAGGTCGACTGGCCTCCGTACATCTTTCTTCCGACAACTCTCTTTGCATATTGAACCGGGATCTTACGCACGCCCTGCTGGACGCAGATGATGAACATCGCGACCAGGACTGCGGCTACCACCAGTCCGATCAGCGCGACCGTCGAAATCGTTCCTTCCTTGTACTGGGTGAAGATGCCGCGGATCCCCGAAGGAATGCGGGAGACGATGCCGGCAAAGATGATCAGCGAAATGCCGTTGCCGATACCGTTCTCATTGATCTTCTCACCGATCCACATGAGGAGGACCGAGCCTGTCGTCAGGATCATGATGACCGTAGCAAGCGACAAAACGCTGTTGTCGATGATTGCCTGACGGAAGAATCCGAGAGTCATACCGATGGACTGAATGAGCGCCAGTGCGACTGTCACATAGCGCGTGATGGAAGCCATTTTCTTACGTCCTTCGTTCCCCTCTTTGGTCATACGCTCCAGAGCGGGAATAGCAATCGTAAGAAGCTGCATAATGATCGATGCGGTTACATAAGGCGTGATGCTCAGAGCAAAGATGGTGAAATTGCTGAGAGCACCGCCCGAAAACAAGTCGAAGAGGTCCAGAAGACCTGCACTCGACGAGAACATCTGAGCAAGATAATCTCTGTTGATATTCGGCACCGGAATATTGGATCCGATGCGGAATACCGCCAACATAAGGAAGGTAAAAATCATTTGAGAGCGGATTTCCTTGACCTTCCAGGCCCTAGAGAGTGTCTTGAAGAGTTCCATTTTAGAGGACCTCTACCTTTCCGCCGGCCTTTTCGATCTTTTCAACAGCGCTCTTCGTGAACTTCTCGGCCTTGACCGTAAGCTTCTTCTCAAGGTCTCCGTTGCCGAGAACCTTGACGCCGTCCTTGACCTGCTTAACCATGCCGGTCTGTGCGAGGAGCTCGAAGTCTACGACCGTGCCGTCTTCAAAACGGTTGAGCTGCTCCACATTGATCTCAGCATACTCCTTCGCAAATCTGTTGTTGAATCCTCTCTTCGGAATTCTTCTGTAAAGAGGCATCTGGCCGCCCTCGAAGCCGAGACGTACGCCGCCGCCGCTTCTGGCCTTCTGACCCTTCGTACCTCTTCCGCCGGTCTTACCCTGACCGGAAGCCTGGCCGCGGCCTCTTCTCTTACGATCTCTGGTCGCGCCCTCCGATGCTTTCAGTTCGTGAAGTCTCATTCTCTGCACCCCCTTACTGCTCTTCTACGCTAAGAAGATGAGAAACCTTAGCGACAGCTCCACGCGTCGCCGGCGTGTCAGCCAGGACAACGGAGTGGTGCAGCTTCTTGAGACCAAGTGCTTCTACCGTCTTCTTCTGCTTAGGGGTAGCGCCAATGGTGCTCTTTACAAGAGTGATCTTAAGCATGTTAGCCATTGTTACTCCCTCCTATCCTAAAATCTCTTCCGGTGTCTTGCCGCGACGCTTCGCGACCTCGTCGACCGTCGTGAGAGCCTTGAGACCCTCGATCGTAGCGAGTGCCATGTTGCCCGTGTTGCTGGAGCCGAGCGACTTCGCTCTGACGTCCTTAATGCCTGCGGACTCGAGGACCGTACGAACGGACGAACCTGCGATAACTCCGGTTCCAGGAGCAGCCGGCATGATGAGTACCTTGCCTGCTCCGAAAACTCCCGTGCTCGGATGCGGAACCGTGGTTCCTACCGTCGGGACATAAATCAACTTCTTCTTGGCATCTTCCGTAGCCTTTCTGACTGCCTCAGGGATCTCCTGAGCCTTACCGAGACCGACGCCGACGTGTCCCTCACCGTCGCCGACAACGAGGGTGACGGAGAACTTCATGTTCTTACCGCCCTTAACCGTCTTGGAAACGCGTCTGATACTTACGATATTCTCAGTCAGTTCAAGCTTGGATGCATCAATTCTCGTGCGCATTCCGTTTCCTCCCTTAGAAATCTAACCCAGCTTCGCGTGCACCGTCAGCGAGTTCCTTGACTCTGCCGTGATAGAGATATCCGCCTCTGTCGAAGCAAACCTCCTTGATGCCCTTAGCGATAGCCTTTTCTCCGACTGCCTTTCCAACCTGCTTCGCAGCCTCCTTGTTGCCGCCGTAAGCGATCTCGCCCTTGAGATCCTTGTCCAGCGTGGAAGCGGAAACGAGCGTGTGGCCGTGAACATCATCAATGATCTGTGCAGAGATGTTGCTGTTCGAACGGAATACACACAGTCTTGGCTTTTCGGGAGTGCCAAAAACGTCTCTTCTGACTCGAGCATGTCTCTTGAGTCTTCTATCATTTCTGCTAGCTTTTGCCATTTCTCAAATCCTCCCTTCTTTAAGCCGAAGCTCCCTTTCCTTCCTTCTTGCGTACAACTTCTCCATCGTAGATGATACCCTTGCCCTTGTATGGCTCCGGTTCTCTCCAGGATCTGATCTTCGCAGCGTAGTTGCCTACGAGCGCCTTGTCGATTCCCTTAACTACGATCGTCGTCGCATCCGGGCACTCCGTCGTGATACCTTCCGGATCGATCATCTCGACCGGATGGGAGAATCCAAGCTTCATGACGAGCGTGTTACCCTGCTTCTGAACCTGGTAACCGACGCCGTTGACCGTCATCTTCTTCTCGTAACCCTTCGTAACGCCCTCGATCATGTTGTTGATGAGCGTACGAGCGAGTCCGTGCTGTGCTCTGTTATTTCTCGAGTTGTCAGGTCTGGATACCGTGAGGGTTCCGTCTTCGATCGTGATGATCAGGTTGGAAGCGACCTCCTGCTTGAGCTCGCCCTTCGGACCCTTGACCGTGACAAAATTGTTATCCTCAACCGTCACTTCTACGCCGGCAGGGATCGTAATTGGTCTTACACCGATTCTGGACATTTCTTACCTCCTACCAAACGCATTACCAAACGTAACAAATAACTTCTCCGCCGACGCCGAGTCTTCTGGCTTCCTTGTCGCTGATGACGCCGTTGGAAGTCGAGATGATCGCGATGCCGAGTCCGCCGAGGACCTTCGGAATATCTGCAGCCTTCGCATAAACACGGAGTCCCGGCTTCGAAATCTTCTTGATTCCGAGGATCGTTCTCTCCTTGTGCGGACCGTACTTGAGCTCGACCTTGATCGTGCCCTGCGCATTGTCAGAAACGACATCGTAGCCTGCGATGAAACCTTCATCGAGGAGGATCTGAGCGATCGACTTCTTCATCTTCGATGCCGGAATGTCGACCGTCTTGTGACCTGCCGTATTGGCGTTTCTGATTCTGGTGAGCATATCTGCTACTGGATCTGTCATTGCCATAACAGTAAATTCTCCTTTCTCCACGCGGTTCCCTTTGCCGTCCGGCATCGGGCCTGCGCAAATATCAATCCTACCAGCTTGCCTTCTTTACGCCCGGGATCTCACCCTTGTAAGCAAGCTCTCTGAAGCAGATACGGCAGATGCCGTACTTCTTCAATACCGAATGCGGTCTTCCGCAAATCTTACATCTCGTATAAGCCCTCGTAGCATACTTAGGCTTTCTCTGCTGCTTTACTTTCAGTGAAGTCTTAGCCATGTTCTCCTCCTATTACTTCTCGAACGGCATGCCGAGGAATGCAAGCAGAGCCTGTGCCTCTTCGTCGGTCTTAGCCGTCGTCGTGAATACGATATTCATACCCTTGATGGTCTCTACATCATCGTATACGATCTCAGGGAAGATGAGCTGCTCACGAATTCCCATGGAATAGTTGCCTCTTCCGTCGAAGGAATTCTTGCTCACGCCCTTGAAGTCTCTAACTCTCGGAAGAGAAAGGTTGAAGAGTTTGTCAGCGAATGCGTACATTCTGTCGCCGCGGAGCGTGACCTTAGCGCCGACCGGCATTCCCTGTCTGACCTTGAAGTTAGCGATGGACTTTCTTGCCTTCGTGACGACCGGTCTCTGACCTGCGATGAGCGAGATCTCCCTAACCGCGCTGTCGAGAAGCTTGGAGTTGTCCTTCGCTTCGCCGAGACCCATGTTGATCGTGATCTTCTCGAGCTTCGGAACTTCCATGTCGTTCGCGTAGTTGAACTTCTCCTTCATGGCCTGGAATACTTCTTCGTTGTACTTGGTTCTGAGTCTGTTTTCCACGTCTTCTCCTCCTTTCTCTAGTCTACGACGGCTCCGGTCTTCTTGGAGACTCTGACCTTCTTGCCGTTCTCAAACTTGACACCGAGTCTGGTGCCCGTCTTTGCCTTCGTATCGTAGAACATGACGTTCGAAGCGTCGATAGGACCCTCGATGTGCTTGATCTCCGATGCGGAAGTTCTCGTCGCCTTTGCGTGCTTCGTCTGGATGTTGACACCCTCAACGACGACCTTATTCTTCTTCGGAATCGCCTTCAGAACGGTTCCGGTCTTGCCCTTATCCTTTCCGGAAATGACTACGACGGTATCGCCTTTCTTAATCTGCATGTATATCCCCTCCTACAGTACTTCCGGTGCCAAAGAAACGATTTTCATAAAGCCGTTATCTCTCAGCTCCCTTGCTACCGGTCCGAAGATACGCGTGCCGACAGGGTTCTTGTCCGTCTTATCCTTAATGATAACCGCTGCGTTCTGGTCGAACTTTACGTAGCTTCCGTCGTCTCTTCTTGCGCCGCTCTTCGATCTTACTACAACGGCCTTAACAACGTCGCCCTTCTTGACCATTCCGCCCGGAGCGGCCGACTTAACGGAGCAGACAATGATGTCTCCGATGTTTGCGTACTTGCGTCCCGTTCCGCCAAGAATGCGGATGCAGAGAAGCTCCTTTGCGCCGGAATTGTCGGCAACTCTGAGTCTGGTTTCTGTCTGTATCATGTTGTCGCCTCCCTACTTTGCCTTCTCGATGATCTCGACGAGTCTCCATCTCTTATCCTTCGAGAGGGGCTTCGTCTCCATGATTCTGATTCTGTCGCCGATGCCGCACTCGTTGTTCTCGTCGTGTACCTTGAACTTCTTCGTTCTCTTAACAGCCTTACCGTAAAGAGAATGTCTTACCGAATCCTGCGTAGCGACGACAACGGTCTTGTCCATCTTGTCGCTGACTACGACTCCGACTCTCGTCTTGCGTCTATTTCTTTCCATTGTACATCCTCCTTTCCTTATGCTTCAGGCTGTTCCATCTCTCTGATGATGGTCTTTACTCTGGCAATATCTCTTCTGATCTCACGCATCTTGACCGGGTTATCGAGCTGGCCGGTAACGTGCTGGAATCTCAGATTGAAGAGCTCCTGCTGCATTCTTGCGAGCTCTGCACTTCTTTCCTGCTCGGTCATGCTTCTAATTTTGTTCAGATCCATTATTCGTCACCACCCTTTTCCTGTCCTTTAACGACGAACTTGCATCTGATCGGAAGCTTGTGAGCTGCAAGGCGCATAGCCTCCTTCGCTGCTGCCTCAGATACACCGTCGATCTCGAACATTACTCTGCCCGGCTTAACGACTGCTACCCAATACTCAGGAGCACCCTTACCGGAACCCATTCGAACTTCTGCCGGCTTCTTCGTGATCGGCTTGTGCGGGAAGATCTTGATGTAAACCTTTCCGCCTCTCTTAATGGATCTCGTCATTGCGATACGTGCTGCCTCAATCTGCTTCGAATCGATCCAAGCAGGTTCGAGAGCAACAAGACCGAACTTTCCGTATGTGACGGTATTGCCCTTCGTAGCAACACCCTTCATTCTGCCTCTGTGTACTCTTCTGCGTTTAACGCGCTTTGGCATTAACATGGCAAGTATCTCCTTTCTCGATTATTCTTCCGTGCTCTGTACAGCCTCTGCTGCTTCCGGAGCAGGAGCCGCCGGCTCGACCTTCGGGGTCTTGCGAACTCTCGTCGTCGCAGGCTTGACCTCCGGTCTTGCTTCGCGGTGATCATTTCTTCTGTTTCCGTAGGATCTCTTTCTATCCTTCTTCTCGCCGCGGCGCGTCTTGCGGTCGCGTCTCTCGCCCTTCGGCTGCTCCTGGATAGCGTCCTTAAGACCCTTGTCGAGGATCTCGCCATGATTGATCCATACCTTGACGCCGATTCTTCCGTACGTCGTGTCTGCTTCAGCGAATCCGTAATCGATGTCTGCACGGAGCGTGTGCAGCGGAACATTACCGTCTGCATACTTTTCGCTGCGAGCAATCTCGGCACCGCCGAGTCTTCCTGCGCAGAGGATCTTGACACCCTTCGCGCCGGCCTTCATCGTTCTCTGCATTGCCTGCTTCATGGCTCTGCGGAACGAAACACGTCTCTCGAGAGCCTGTGCAATGCTCTCAGCCGTGAGCTGTGCGTCGAGTTCCGATCTTCTGACTTCTTCGATCGAGATGTCAACCGTCTTGCCCGTGAGCTTCGCAAGGTTCTTCTTGAGCTCATCGATGCCCTCGCCGGAACGGCCGATGACCATTCCCGGACGAGCCGTAGCGATGACGACCTTGACCTTGTCTGCTGCCGGTCTCTCAACGACGATATTGGAAACACCGGCTGCGTAGAGCTTCTTCTTTACGAACGTTCTGATCTCATGGTCCTCAACCAGGAAATCAGCGAAATTCGTCTTATCGGCGAACCACTTCGAATTCCAATTCTTGTTGACACCGACTCTCAAACCGTGTGGATTAACCTTCTGACCCATCTGGTTGACCTCCTTCTACTGCACCTGCGGTCTTCGCAGCCTTTTCCTTCAACGTGACACCGATGTGGCTCGTTCTCTTGAGGATCATCGATGCTCTTCCCTGTGCACCGGCACGATAACGCTTCATCGTCGGGCCCTGGTTCGCATAAACCTCTGCGACGTAAAGCTCGTCCGGATTCATCTGGAAGTTGTTCTCTGCGTTAGCCGCTGCGGACTGTACAACCTTCTCTACGAGCTCAGCACCCTTTCCCGGGGTGAACTTGAGGATGGTCAGTGCCTCCTGCAGATCCTTGCCTCTTACCAGGTCGACAACCGGCTTGAGTTTGCTCGGAGACATTCTTACATATTTAGCAATTGCTTTTGCTTCCATATCTGTTCCCCTTTCTACTTCTTCGCCTTGTCGCCGGCATGGCCGCGGAACGTTCTCGTCGGTGCGAACTCGCCGAGTCTGTGTCCTACCATATCCTCGGTGATATATACCGGAACGTGCTTGCGACCGTCATGAACTGCGATCGTGTGTCCGATCATCTGCGGAAAAATCGTAGATGGTCTCGACCACGTCTTAATTACCTTCTTTTCGTTGGACTCGTTCATCTCTTCAATCTTCTTGAGGAGTTTTCTATCGACGAATGGGCCCTTCTTAAGCGATCTTCCCATTATATGCTCCTTTCCTACTTCGCATTTCTGCTCTTGACGATGTACTTGTTGGAAGCCTTGTGCTTGTTGCGCGTCTTGTAACCGAGTGCCGGCTTACCCCAAGGCGTAACCGGGCTCTTGCGTCCAACCGGGGCTCTGCCCTCACCACCGCCGTGCGGGTGATCGTTCGGGTTCATGACCGAACCTCTGACCGTAGGTCTCCAGCCCATATGTCTCTTACGTCCTGCCTTACCGATCTGGATGTTGGCATGCTCGATGTTGCCGACCTCACCGATCGTAGCGCGGCAATTGATTCTGACCATTCTGACCTCGCCGGAAGGGAGTCTGACCTGTGCATAGTTGCCTTCCTTCGCCATGAGCTGAGCGCCGTTGCCTGCCGAACGGACGAGCTGAGCACCCTTGCCCGGCTTGAGCTCGATGTTGTGAATGATCGTACCTACCGGAATGTTTGCGATCGGAAGTGCGTTGCCGACCTTGATGTCGGAATCAGCACCCGATACGACGACATCGCCGACCTGAAGCTTGTTCGGTGCGATGATGTATCTCTTCTCACCGTCTGCATAAACGAGAAGAGCGATGTTCGCACTTCTGTTCGGATCGTACTCGATCGTTGCAACTCTTGCCGGAATGTTGTCCTTGTTTCTCTTGAAGTCGATAATTCTGTACTTCGGTCTGTAACCGCCGCCTCTGTGTCTGACGGTGATCTTACCTCTGACATTTCTTCCCGCGTGCTTCTTGAGCGTCTTGGTGAGCGACTTCTCAGGCTTGGTGGCGGTGATCTCCTCGAAGGTCGAGACTGTCATGCCTCTCAGGCCCGGAGTTGTTGGCTTATATTTCTTGATTCCCATTGATCAGTATCCTCCTCTTTACAGTCCCTGGAAGATCTCGATCTCTTTGCTGTCAGCCGTGAGGGTGACAATCGCCTTCTTATAAGAAGACGTTCTTCCGATCGTTCTTCCCATTCTCTTCTGCTTGCCGTCGACGTTCGAAACGTTGACCTTCGCGACGCTTACGTCAAAGATCTCCTCGACAGCCTTTCTGATCTCGGTCTTGTTCGCATCCGGTGCGACCTTGAAAACGTATTTCTTCTCTGCAGACAGATCCATCGTGTTCTCCGTGATGATCGGTCTCAGGATGACATCATAACCGCTCTTCATTATGCATATACCTCCTCAATTCTCTCAGCCGCTGCCTTCGTGAGGACCAGGCTGTAGTGATTCAGGATCTCGTATACGTTCATCGTGCTGACCAGTGCCGTACGTACGCCCTGGATGTTTGCAGCGGAGAGAACGACGTTCTCATCCTTCTCATCCATGACGATGAGGGCCTTCTTGCCGGCCTTGATGTTTTCGAGAACCTTGACCATCTCCTTCGTCTTCGGAGCTTCCATCTTGAGCTCGTCGAGGACGATCAGCTCATTCTCTGCGACCTTCGCGGAAAGAACCGACTTCAGCGCGAGTCTCTTGAGCTTCTTCGGAATGGAATAACGGTAATCTCTAGGCTTCGGAGCGAAGACGATACCTCCGCCGATCTGCGACGGGTCCGTCGTGGATCCCTGTCTGTGACGACCGGTACCCTTCTGACGGAACGGCTTGCGTCCGCCTCCTCTTACTTCACTTCTGGTCTTGGCAGATTGGGTTCCCTGTCTCTGGTTTGCCAAGTAATTCTTAACTACGGTCGCAACAGCGATCTCATTCGGCTCGATTCCGAAGATCTCGTCGTTCAGCGTGATTTCGCCGACTTCTGCTCCGGCCATATTCAGCATCTTTACTTTTGCCATGATGTTTCCTCCTTTCTGCCTTTTTATTTATCCTGACCCTTGACCGCAGCTCTGATCTTGACGAGTCCGCCTCTCTTACCCGGAAGCGCGCCCTTGATCATCATGAGGTTGCGATCGGCAATAACCTTAACGAGAACGACGTTCTGTACGGTGACCTTGTCTCTTCCCATTCTTCCCGGAGCCTTGTTGCCCTTGAAGACGCGGGACGGATAGGTACCTGCAGCCAGACCGCCGGCCAGTCTCTTATGCTTCGAACCGTGGGACATCGGTCCTCTGTGGTGGCCGTGTCTCTTGATGTTGCCCTGGGTTCCCTTACCCTTGCTCGTGCCGGTAACGTCAAGCTTCATGCCCTCTTCGAAATCAGCGACCGTGATTTCCTGTCCGACCTCGTAGTGCTCGCCTTCCTCGACGCGGAACTCAGCGAGATACTTCTTCGTCGTAACGCCGGCCTTCTCGAAATGTCCGGTCATCGGCTTGTTGACACGCTGAGGCTTCTGATCCTCATAACCGACCTGAACGGCATTGTAACCGTCCGTCTCGACCGTCTTGACCTGGGTGACGACTTCCGGACCCGCCTCGATGACGGTAACAGGAACGACGCTTCCCTCTTCGGTGAAGATCTGAGTCATACCGATCTTCTTGCCCAAAAGTGTTTTCATAGTTTTCCTCCTACTTTCTTACAGCGGATTGCTCTGGTTTGGCCCGAGTGCCCTCTCATGCAATCTTACTAATCAGCTTAGAGCTTGATCTCAATATCAATACCTGCCGGCATGTCCAGCTTCGCGAGTGCATCCGTCGTCTTCGTCGTTGCATTCGTGATGTCGATGAGACGCTTGTGCGTTCTCTGCTCGAACTGCTCACGGCTGTCCTTGTACTTGTGATAAGCACGGATGATCGTAACGACTTCCTTCTCCGTCGGGAGCGGAATCGGACCGGAAACGGTTGCGCCCGTTCTCTCCGCCGTCTCTACGATCTTAGCAGCCGACTTGTCCAGCAAAGCATGGTCATAAGCCTTGAGTCTGATTCTGATCTTCTTAAGTTCACTCATTCGTTGATTCCTCCTACTTCGTACTGTTATCGCTATTGCTTGTACAGGACCTCGTGTCCTTGACCGGCGTGTTCCCGCGAGTCACACACACTTCCGTGCGTTTCCTGAAGGTTTACGCAAATCAAAAACAGCGAACCCCTTCGCCCCCGTCGAGCGAGGACCATTCTCGGCAGAAATTACCTGATAGCTCAGCAACTTCCTGCGTCATCGCCTTAAACAAGCCTTTAAATTATACCCTGTCATATTTTCGATTGCAAGCGTTTTTTGCTTCTTTTATATACGATTTTCGATTTCAAAATCCACTGTTTGCAAGGGTTCTCGAGGCCTTTCCTCCAACACCGCCACTAGCGTTTCCTACCCCTGCAGTCAACCGCTTTTTCAGCATTTCGTCTCTGTCGCGAAAAAGCAGAGAAGCCTTGCACCGCAAGGCTTCTCGTACTTTGTATACCGCTGACGCTCCCGAACCCCTCCGTTATCCCGAACAGAAAATTTTACAAATTCCGCCGCGAATTTCTTGGAGAATCCGCCAATCTCGCTTCCGTCGGGCACGCAGCCGACCTCTTTCAGCGGCGGATCTTCCCCGAATTTTTCTTAATGTATCTCCAAAAATACATTTTCGCACAATAAAAAGCGCCGCATACCGAGAGCGACTCTTCGGTATGCGGCTTTTGCGCGATGAAACTTTAGCCCGGTGGCCAGGTCATCTTTCTCTTTCCGAGAATGTGGATATGCAGATGCTTGACGGTCTGCTCGCCGTCCTCGCCGGTGTTGATGACCGTGCGATAACCGTTCGAGAGGCCTTCCTGCGCGGCGATATCCTTGATCTTGAGCATCATGTGCGCCATCAGCTCGGCATGTTCGTCCGTCAATTCGTCGAGCGAGGCGATGTGCTCCTTCGGAACCATCAGCACGTGGACCGGCGCCTGCGGTGAAGCGTCACGGAAAACGGCGATCTTCTCATCCTCGTAGACCATGTCCGTCGGAATGGATCCGTTCGCGAGAGCGCAAAAAATGCAATCGTCCATAGATTACCTTCCTTTCTCGGCCTCCTCTGCCAGGCAGCCGTCATGATAATGACCGATCAGCCGGACGTTCACGAAAGAGTTCACGGCCCGCCGGCGGTCTTCATCTTTAATATATACCTTAATGTAGTTGTCTGTATACCCCGTCGCGAAACCTTCGCGATGCTCCTCGATGAGAACCTTGTGCGTTACGGCGAAGTTCTTCTCGAAAAAAGCGCGCTGAACCCTCTCAGCCTCCTCGATGAGCGCCTTGACGCGCGCACTTTTAACAGACCCGTCGACCGTATCGCCGATCTCCGCTGCCGCCGTCCCCCTGCGCGGCGAGAACGGGAACGGATGGACGCGGCAGAATTCCGCCTCCCCTATCATGGAGACCGAATCCCCGAATTCCTCCTCCGTCTCTCCCGGGAATCCCGCGATGATATCCGTCGTCAGGCCGTAAAGCGGATCGAAGGCGCGGATGGCACGGACGATCTCGAGGTATTCCTCGCGCGTATAACGGCGATTCATATCCTTCAGCACCTTCGTATTCCCGCTCTGCACCGAGAGATGGAGATGATGGCACAGCCTCTTATAACGCACGATGCGGCTGACATCGTTCACGTCCACGACCGTCGGCTCGAGTGAGCTGAGGCGAATGCGGAAATTGCCCGGCAGCGCATCCAGTCTGCCGAGAAGAGCCTCCAGTCCGGTGAGGCCTTCCTCCTCCGGCGTCCGCTTCATCAAGAAATCCGGCTCCGACCCGTAGACGGCTGTATTCACGCCGGTCAGGACGATTTCCTTGCAGCCGCGTGCGACGAGAGCCTCCACCTCGCGGACGACCGCCTCCGGATCGCGCGAACGGACCGGGCCGCGGGCATAAGGGATCTTGCAGTAGCTGCAAAAGCGGTTGCAGCCGTCGCAGATCTCGACATAAGCGCGGCACATGGATGATTCGCTCGAGATGACAAGACCCTTCTCCTCATACTGCGTCATCTCGTGAAGCGGGAGCACCTCGACCTCCGCCTTCTGTTCCGAGCCTCCGGCCTCCTGCTTATCCTCGGAAGCACAGAGCTCGAGCAAGCGGTCGCACAGCGTCGTCTTGAGATTGTTCCCGATAACGAGATCGACCTCCGGCATTGCGGCGAGCTCCTCCGGCGAGACCTGCGCATAGCAGCCGGTCACTGCGACGCGCGCCTCCGGACAGAGCTTCTTCATCCGCCGAATGTATTGGCGCGATTTACGATCCGCGATATGGGTGACGGTACAAGTGTTGATGATATAGACATCGGCCGGCTCCGTCTCCTCGACAATCTCCACGCCGCGGCGGCGAAAGTCCTCCTTCATCGCCTCCGTCTCATATTGATTCACCTTACATCCTAATGTATGAAATGCTGCTTTCACTCGAAAATGCTCCCACCGATAAATTCTCTCAATATGGAATCCGGTCCGACAGCCTCTTCCGCGTCGATGCCGTCAATGCAGTGGAGAAGGCGAAGCAGACGCTGCGCCTCCGAATAACCCGGATCCTCCCGTTCGATCTCCGCAAGGAGCGGCTCGGCATACTTCTTCAAGACCGCCATCTCGAAGGTATGGACGGAATTGAAGAAGACGTCGGCCTTCTCCATGTTCGGGAAAATATTGCGGCATTCGCCGTCATGGACCTTGCGCCACATGCGGAGCGTTTCCGCCGCCCCGATATCGCGCGTCCTGTTATCTCTCACCATGCGGCGGAGGATTCTCGTATCCGTCGCCGGGATGCGATTATGCGCATCCAGGTTGATGTCCGTCAGCGGACTGATATAGATTCTGAATTTCTCATCCTCCGCGAGCTCGCTCGTCAACGCCGGATGAAAGGCATGAATGCCCTCGATGAGGAGAATCCCGTTCTCCTTGAGGCGCGTGCGATTCTGCCCGAAGACCTTCTCGCCCGTCTTGAAATCAAAGACCGGCATGTCGACCTCCTCGCCCTCGAGGAGCCCCTTCATGCAGTGATTAAAGAGCGGAAGGTCGAGTGCATCGATATCTTCGAAATTATATTCGCCGTTCTCGTCCTTCGTGCATTCGCTCCGCTCCTTGAAGAAGTCGTCCGTCCCGACATAGAGCGGATGCTTGCCGTTCACCATGAGCTGGAGACTGAGCCGCTTAGCGAAGGTCGTCTTCCCCGACGAGGACGGTCCGAGAATGAGGATGACTCTGCGGTTTTCCTCCGTGATGCGGTCCGCGATATCTACGACCTTCTTGTCATGCAGGGCCTCGCTCAGACGGATCATGAGCGTCCCTTCGCCTTCATCGACCTTGCGCGAGATATCGCTGAGATAACGAACCCCGAGGATCTCATTCCACTCCCTTTGCTCCTGAAGCGCACGGTAGAGCAATCCGCTGTCCCCGGCAAAATTCGTCTCCGGCGAGGTCACCTCGCCCGTCTCCTCCGGCGAGGTGCGAATGATCATGCCGTCGCCGAAGCTCTTAAGAGAATAATTCTTGAGATATCCGGTCGACGGAACAAGCGCGACGGAGAAGAAATCATGATAACCGTCCAGCACGCCCTCCATGACCACTTCGCCGCGGCGGATGGCCCGCTCTGCGAAGGTATTTCTTCCTTCCGGAAGGGCTGCCAGCGCCTCCTCCGCTTCCCTTCCGCGCACCCAGCGCATCGTGATCGGAAGATCTGCCTCAGAGAGTTCATGCATCCTCTTATTCAGCGCAGTAATCTTCTCCTCCGAAAGCGCTCCCGGCTCCGGGACAAGATAAAGCCCCTCATGAAGCGCCGACGCAAAGGAGAAATCCATGCCCGGCACGACATCCTCCGCCGCCCGGAGCGCGAGCAGCACGAGACTGTGCTGATATATCAAGGACGCCTCCTTAAAGGACGCGTCCAAAAAACGAAGCTCACAAGGCTTCACCAATTTCGTATTCAACGGACGAACCGCATGATCCACGGAACAGGCATAAACCGGCTTCTCGAAGACATCCTCAAACTGACGATAGATCTCTTCCGCCGTCATGCCCGGCTCTCCCTCGATGAGGCAGGATTCCTTCCGATGGTTCATAGAAACACTGATCTCCATACCCCTCTCCTTTCGTATGCTTCAGTCTATCATAGAGGAATGGGGCGGTCAAACCGCCCCTTATCCCTCCGTTTCCCTCCTTTCACGACTCCTTGCTGCGTATCTTTCCATCCTTATTTATTATCAGCTTCTCCGAAGCTGCTTTCCGATAAAGATCAAGAGCAGCACGATGGCCGACCCGAGGAGAATCACCGCATGGTACACGAGATCGCCCTCATCGCCCGTCTTCGGAATGACGGTGCGCTCGACGGAAACAGTCTGCTCCGCACACTCGAGGTCCGCATGCGATGCGACGAGGCGTCCTTCCTTATCTCGCAGCTCTTCAAAGGCGACCAGCTTCTTTCCTGAGAGGCCTTCGCTGCTCAGCGTGAAGCGAACCTCTGCCGTTCCTTCGGAGCCCTCCGGTACGAAATGCGTCGTTCCGCTCACAAGCTTCTCCCCGTTTCGAATCGCTTCTCCGTCCTCCTTATCGCGGAGCGTGCCGCTGATGACATATTCCCTGCCCGGCACCAGTCCGCGGTAGCGGACGGTATCCACCAGCTCGAGCGTCACGATCTCCGGGAGCGTCTTCCGCTTCGACGGGCCGGTCAGCACCGTCTCGATGCAGGGATAGGTGATGCTCTGCTTCGCATCGTTAAGATCCTCATGTGAAGCGATCAGAACATCGTCATCATAAAGGGATTCAAAGACGACAAGCGTCTTCCCCTGCATCTTCGAGGAATCGACAGCGAAGGTCAATTCGATCGTCCCCTCAGACGCCTCTGCCGTGAAGGTCTTCTCGGCCGTCACCTCGCGTTCGTCCTTCGCGCGATACGTCTTTCCGGTCTCCTTATCCATGAGAACGCCGGTAATCCGGTATTCCTTCCCCGGCTCCAGGTTCTTGTAGCTTACAACATCGACGATTTTCTCATCCTTATCCGGAAGGCCGAGATTCGACCCCGTGAGCTCGGAGTGCGCCGTCGTCGCGAGGCTCGGATGACGGACCGTCTGCTTCTCGTCCGTGAGTTCCTTGTGAACAGCGACGACCTCGCCTTGGTAGATCAATTCTTCGAAGACGACGGTGCTTTTGCCGGCGCGCTCTCTCGTATCATAATCAAAGACCACTTCGACGGTACCGGAAGTTCCGAGATCACCTTCCGCTCTTGCGACAAATTCCTTCTCCGAGCGAATCGGCTGATTATTCCGCTGGAGCGACTCACCGCTCTCGGCATCCATGAGCGTGCCGCGGATGATATACGTCTCCCCGGGCGTCAGCTCCCGGTACTCCACCGTATCGACCAGCTTCACGCTCTCACCGAGCGCCGCATTCTTGCCCTTCGTTTCGGCATCGCGGGCGACCGTCGCGATCTGCGGGACCAGCGGCTGATTCGTATAAGAAATCGGCTCGCCGGCATTGAAATAGATCGCTTCGCCCTCTTCGCCGTCGATGACCTTCGTATAAATCTTTGGATCGCGCTTATAACCTTTCGGCGCCTTCACTTCTTCAATCGTCACCGTTCCGCGCGGAAGAACGACGGTTCCTTCCTCGGTACGGAAGAGCGGATCGCTCCCTTTCACGAGATGCTCGTCGTCCAGCGTCGCCCGGTAGCTCCCGTCTTCGTCCTTGCTCGGGCGAAGGGTCCAAGTGCATATCGCCTTTTCCGACTTCTCGATCGTTCCGACCGTATCATAATAAGAAATGCGGAATTCCGCGCCGCTCATATCTCCCGGATTCGCATGGTTCATGCCGCCGGCCCGCTTCTCGAGGAAGACGGAAACCGTGGCGAAGAGCGGTGCATCGCTCGCCGATACCGTTCCGGTCTGACCCGGCGAGAGGTGAATCCCGTAGCTCTCGCGGTCTTTCGCGAACCCGGCCGGCGCCGCAGTCTCCTTCACCCTGTAGGTCCCCTCCGGGAGTGACAGGACGTTACTCTCGCCGTCCGCATTCGTAGTCAGCGTTCCGACCTTCTTGCCGTTCGCATCCGTCACCTCATACGTCGCACCGGCAAGCGAATATGCGCCGCCGCATTCCTTAAGGATGCTCTCGTTTCCGGCCGCCTTCTTGAGCAATTTCATCTTGCCGTTCGGCATCATGCGCCAGGCGAGAATGATTTGGCCGCCGTTCGTCGGCGTCGCAAGATAAGCGCGGAAGGAGGACGGAATGTTCCCCTTATAGGCCTTCGCATCGGCGATCATCTTCGCTGTCAGCGCGCGTGAATCATAGCGCTCATAGCTCGGCGGCTTGCCGTTCAGCTTGCGCGCCGCATTGACGAGCGCGAATTGATAATCCAGATCGGAATAATTCGACTTGCCCCATCGATCGATATGGGCGAGATAGGCGAGCTTCGTAAGCGCAGAACCGGATGCGAGCTTCTTAAGCCGAACAGCTGTCCCTTTCTCACCGGTCTCATAGTTCGTCCCGTCGGCGCAGATTCCTTCATACGCATAACCGTCGATGGAGAGCTGAAAGACCGAGGCCAAATTGAGATTCCCGTCATCATAGCGGACATGCTTCGTGATCTTACCGGTCGTCGAGGCCTTCGGGGCTGTCAATGCGCGTCCCCGCACTCGGACCTCCGCCTCCGGCGCATCCTCGGCGATCCAGGTTCCGCTCACCAGGGACGCCGTCTCCTTGCTCGAAGCGACCTCCCGCTCGGAGGTCTTTTCCGCGGCCTCTCCTTCCGGAAGCGACTCGAGAAGCACGCGAGAAGGTCCTTCGCCGAACTTCACCGCAATCTTGCCTTCTTCCCCGGAAGCGCGGCGGACCTCTTCTCCGTCCTTCGTCTCCGTCACGAGGTCGCCCGTAAGCTCCGCATCTCCTTCCTCGGTGATCCTCACGATGCGCCCCGGCTCCGATTCATAATAAAGTTCCAGGATCTCTCCTCGGATGCCGGTATATGTCTTCTCTTCGCCGTCCGTCAGCCGGCTCTCGGGAGCCGCTTCTTCGGGATTCCTCCCTTCGCGAACCGCCGTCACGGTCAGACCGGCGCCTTCAACCGCCACCTTAACGGCGGCGCTGCCCCCTTCGATAGCCTGACTTCCGCTTGGGACCGCGGCGGCGCTCTGCCAGGGCAAAAGGCACAAGGCGAGAAGCCATGCCGCTCTTCGGAGATGCGCCCGTTTCTTTGCCGTCCTTCCCATCGTATCCTCTCACCTCCTCTAATCCTCTCCCTCGGACGCTTCCTCCTCCAGAAACGGCGTTCGATCCTGGATTCGCCGCGAGAGAAGATTGCAGAGGATCTCGGCCTCACTCTCATGGAGCGTGATACCGCGGCTCATGTGTTCATGGTCCGGATCCCAGTCACGAATATCGAGCTTCGGCTTGCCCTCATTCCACGAGATGAGGTTGAGCTCCTTCCTCCAGCCGCTCTTATACGTCGCGAGCGTCCCGATATTCTCGATGACTTCATAATTGATCTGTGTTCTCATTCTTGCTTCTGCCATAACAGTCTCCTTTCTTTCGCGCCCTGTGCGCTTTTCGTGAGACCATCTTACGGCAGTTTCCGCGTCGCCGCGCTCCCTCTATCCCGTCGTCCCTTCTCCTTATCCGCATCTCCCGAAATAGAGACGCCGCCTCCGACCCTTCTCGTACACCTTTCGACCCTCCCGCATGCACGTTCGACCCTTTTCGTACACCTTTCGACCCTTTCGTTCGTGCAAAATAAGGGACCTCGCATAGCGTGGTCCCTTACTCTATACTCCCTGATAAAATTACCGGCAGCGCGTCTTCTCCTTTTCCGCCTCCTTCACATAATCCGCCGCCTGATGCTTTAATCCGTCCATCTCTTCTTCTGTCAGCGGACGAATCACCTTCGCCGGGCGGCCGAAGGCAAGCATCCCGTCCGGAATTTCCGTGCGCTCCGTGACGAGCGAGCCCGCGCCGATGATGACATGCGATCCGATCTTCGCGTCATTCATGACCGTCGACCCCATGCCGATGAGCGTCTCATCCCCGATCGTGCATCCGTGAATGAGAGCGCAGTGACCGACCGTGACATCGCACCCGATCGTCACGCCGGCATGACCCGAGGTATGGATCACCGTGCCGTCCTGAATGTTCGTGCGATCCCCGATCGTGATCGGATGACCGGTCGCGCGGAGAACCGCGTTGTACCAGATATTGACCTCTTCGCCGAGGCGAATCTCCGCATCGCCGGCGAGGCGAACCCCCTCCGCAAGGAAGAGATCCACACGCTGTCTTAATGCATCCTTATTCATAACTTCCTCCTTACTTCTTTTCTCGCGCCAGCGAGAAGAACAATCCGACCACGCAGACGGCCGCGAAGACCAGAAAGGCCATGGCGATGAGGTTCACCATGCTTACTGCCGATGCCTGCTCGAGGCTGCCGCTCCCCAGGACGAGAACCGTCACGATATTGAAGATGGCCATCCCGCTCGACTGACCGTAGGTGCGCATCGTCGCGATGATGGAATTAGCGACGCCGTACTCCTCCTTCGTCACGCAGTTCATCATGGCATTCGTATTCGGCGAAACGAACATCGCAATGCCGAGGCCGGCAACGGCAAGTGCCGCGATGAGGAAGACGAGCGAGGTATCCTCCGTCATGCGGGACATTGCGAAGAGTGCCAGGGCATCGAGCCCCATGCCGGTACTCGCGAGGACGGACGGGCGAATGCGATCGGAAAGCGCCCCCATGCGCGGCGAGAAAATCGCCTGAATGATCGGCATCGCGATGAGGACGATGCCCGCGCGGTCCGCCGGCATGCCCTTGACCAGCTGGAGATAGAGGCTGAGTCCGTAGCTGATCGCATACGTCGCGCTGTAATTAAGAAGTGCTGCGAGTCCCGAAAAGAGGAAAATGCGATTCTCGGTAAAAAGCGACACGCGAAGGACCGGATTCGCCGCTCGGTTTTCCATCAGGATGAAAATGACGCCGATGGCAAGGCCGACCGCGAAGAGCAGCTTCGATAGATTCGTGGCTGCGAAATTCGTAAGTCCGTAAAGCGAGAGGAGAATCATGGCGATATATAACCCGATGCCGAGCACATCGACTGTTCCCTTGGAGACCGCGTCCGGTCGGCGTCCGTCCTTCGGGACGGCGCGGAGGCTCAGGGCAAAGGTCACGACGGTGAAGAGAATACCGGCGGCAAAGACGGCCTGCCAGCCGAGATGCGCATCGAGGAAGCCTCCGACGATCGGACCGGTCGTGAGGCCGATATATGTCGCCGCCGTCGAAAGACCGAGCATCCGTCCGCGGACCTCCGCCGGGTAGATGGAGATCAGGATGGAGTTATTCGTCGCAAACATCATGGCGGCCGAAGCACCCTGAAGAGCCCGGAAGAATATCATAAATCCGAGCGCCGGCGAGAAGATGCAGGCGACCGACGTGATGCCGAAGCCGAGGACCCCGGCAAGGAAGACCGACCGGTGTCCGACGGTATCTGCGAGCTTCCCGAACGGCAGGCTCATCGCCGCGATGAACATCGTATAGCTGCTGACCACCCAGCTGATGACCGAGGCCGTCGCATCATAATAAGTCTCAAGCGATGGGATGGATAGGTTCAGTGCGCTCGTCATAAATGTCGTCAGGAAGGATGCGATCAGCATCGCGACCAGCGCGCGTTTTCGTTCATTCTCCGTCATCGCTTTCATCTCGTTCACGCTCGCTCCTCTCCTCTCCGCATTGAATGAAAAAAGAGGGAGCCTGAGCTCCCTCTCTTCTTTTGAACTAAGTTGTGATTTCGATTACTCGAGAATCTCCGTAACAACGCCGGAACCAACCGTTCTGCCGCCTTCACGAATAGCGAAGCGGAGTCCCTCTTCGATCGCGATCGGCGTGATCAGGTTGATGTCCATGACAACGTTGTCTCCCGGCATGCACATCTCCGTGCCCTCCGGAAGCTGAAGGTCGCCCGTTACGTCCGTCGTTCTGAAGTAGAACTGCGGTCTGTATCCGTTGAAGAACGGCGTGTGACGGCCGCCCTCTTCCTTCTTCAGGACGTAGACCTGGCCCTTGAACTTCGTGTGCGGATGGATCGTTCCCGGCTTCGCGAGAACCTGTCCTCTCTCGATCTCCGTTCTCTGTACACCACGGAGAAGAGCTCCGATGTTGTCTCCGGTCTCTGCCTCATCGAGCGTCTTCTTGAACATCTCAACGCCCGTGACGACGACCTTTCTCTTCTCTTCGCTGAGTCCGACGATCTCAACCTCGTCGCCGACCTTGAGCATACCTCTCTCAACACGGCCCGTAGCTACCGTACCGCGGCCCGTGATCGAGAAGACGTCCTCAACCGGCATCAGGAACGGCTGGTCGTTTGCTCTCTGTGGCTCCGGAATGTACGTGTCAACAGCCTCCATGAGCTCGAGGATCTTGTCTCCCCACTCGCCGTTCGGATCCTCAAGTGCCTTGAGAGCGGATCCGCGAATGATCGGCGTGTCATCGCCAGGGAACTCATACTCGTCGAGAAGCTCACGAACTTCCATCTCTACGAGGTCCAGAAGCTCCTCGTCATCTACCATGTCGCACTTGTTCAGGAAGACGATGATGTAAGGTACGCCTACCTGACGCGAAAGGAGGATGTGCTCTCTCGTCTGCGGCATCGGACCGTCCGTTGCAGCGACGACGAGGATAGCGCCGTCCATCTGAGCAGCTCCCGTGATCATGTTCTTAACGTAGTCAGCGTGTCCCGGGCAGTCAACGTGAGCATAGTGACGGTTCGGCGTCTCATACTCAACGTGTGCCGAGGAAATCGTGATACCTCTTGCCTTCTCTTCAGGAGCCTTATCGATCTGATCGAATGCGACGTCCTGTCCGAGTCCGTAACGTGCGTGCAGCGTCTTCGTGATTGCTGCCGTCAGCGTCGTCTTGCCGTGGTCAACGTGGCCGATCGTGCCGATGTTGATATGCGGCTTAGTTCTTTCATACTTTTGCTTAGCCATTG
>CASEEM010000012.1 GCA_949286985.1 uncultured Eubacteriales bacterium | reverse complement strand
GCGGCAGACACCTCTTTTACTTGCCCTCAAATTCTCGATAGAACTGCACCCGCGATTTCCTGAAGGTCCGATACGCGAAGTCTAAAGCTCCGGATACGGGATGAATGCCCCGTCCGGCGCACCCTCTGCCAGCACCTTCTCCATCCAGAGGACATCATAGCAGCGGCCGAACTTATAACCGCACCCGTGGAAATGCCCGACCTCCGTGTACCCTACGTTCTCATGGAAGCGCGTGCTGGCATTCGTCAGATGCTCATCCTCCTCTGCCGTATAGGCGATACAGGCATACAACCTCGTGATGCGCTGTGCCGCCGCAATCTCCTCAAGCCGCTGATACAGCCTCTTCCCGAGCCCCCGGCCGCGCACATCGCGCCGCAGATAGACCGACGTCTCCGCCGCATGCTCATACGCCTTCCGCTCCCCGAGCGGCGAGAGATAAGCATATCCCAGGATCTCCCCGTCACTCACAGCGACGAGATACGGATAACGCTGCAGCGTCCGCTCGATACGCGAAACGAATTCCGCTGCCGCCGGGACTTCATATTCAAAGGTGATCGCTGTCCCCAGGACATAAGGCGCATAGACCGCGAGGAGCGCCTCCGCATCCTCCGGCATCGCGCCGCGAATGATAATATCCTCCATCCCATCCTCCAAGGTTATTATGCTTAACGAATCAGACACGAGAATCCGGAGCGGGCCTTACGAGCGCTCTGCCTCTCCCTTCTCCTCCTCGCCGATGCGGCGAACCTCCGCCCGGACAATTTGGTGATTCTCTACCTCGAGGACGCGGACGACAAGCTCCTCCGCCTTACAGACGATATCGTGATATCCGTCCTTCGGAATATCGTTCAGAAGGGAGATCACATACCCGGAGAAGGTATGGAATTCCTCCGTCTCCAGCGAGAGCCCGGTCACCTCTTCGAGTTCCTCGAGTTCCACATTGCCGTAGATCATCCAGTGGCCCTCTCCCAGCGTCTCAATGCGGTCGCTGTCATCCTCCGGGAGATCCTCTTCCTTGAGACCGCCGACCAGTTCCTCAATGAGGTCGCTCAGCGTTACGATGCCGACGACGCCGCCGTATTCATCGAGGACGACCGCCATCGAGTGGCGCGACGCCTTCATATTGCGGAAGAGCACGTCTGCCATGACCGTCTCCGGCACGAAATACGGCTCCTCGACCGCCTGCGCCATCACCGTCTCGCGGTCCCGGCTCTCCAGGCGGAAATAATCTTTCGTATTCAGAATCGCTACCACATTATCCGGCGAATCGTCGCAGATCGGATAACGCGTGAAGCGCGTATTTCGAATCGTATCGGCCCAGACCTCATCCGAGTCCTCGAGCCAGAGAATCTCGACATCCGTTCGGTGCGTCAGGATGTCGCCCGCCTCGAGATCGTCGAATTCGAAAACGTTCTCGATGAAGCTCTGCTCCTCCTGCGCGATGGCCCCCTTCTCGCTGCTCGTCTCAACCATCATGCGAATCTCCTCTTCCGTGGCCGCCTCTTCATCGGCGCTCGGATCGATGCGGAACAGGCGAAGCACCGCATTCGTCGAAATCGACAGCACCCAGACGACCGGCTTAAAGAAGAACGAAATCGCATTCACGAGACCCGACAGGGCGAGTGCCAGCGTCTCCGACTTCTTGAGCGCCACCCGCTTCGGCACGAGCTCTCCGAAGACCAGCGTGAAATACGAGAGGATCAGCGTGATCAGGATGACTGAAATCGTGTCCAGCGTCGCACGCGGCAGCGGCACGCCGAGTCCCATCAGCCAGTCGACCAGCGGATCGGAGAACCCGTCCGCCGCGAAAGCGCTCCCGAGGAATCCGGACAGAGTGATGGCAATCTGGATCGTCGACAGGAATTTCGCCGGCTCCCGCGTCAGCTTATAAAGCCGCTTCGCACGCCGATTCCCCTCCTCCACCATCCGCTCCAGCTTGGCCTCCTTGACCGAAAGCACCGCCAGCTCCGCACTCGCAAAGATCGCATTGAGTGCGATCAGAATCACTTGCACAATCAATAGTGTTCCTATGGGGTTATCCAAAATTTTTACCTCTTTCCGTAACAGCGACAACGTCGCTCATGCACCCCGTTTCCCATTGAAACGGTTCACCATCAATATAACAGTTTCCGCACGCGCTGTATAGAATCCCGGTGAAGAATTCTTCTCTTCGCGAAAAAAGCGCGATGCCGCAGCACCGCGCTTTCTCTCTATCAACTCGATAGTATCCTTACGCCTTCAGCAGCGTTTCGTAGAGATGAAGGTCCTCGTCCTTGAAGACGTTGAAGATGACGCGGTCCACGACGCCCGAATGCTCCCGGAGCCAGTTCGTTACCGTCTCCGTCGCAATCTCGGCGGCGCGGTCGTTCGGGAAGTGGAAGACGCCGGTCGATATGCAGCAGAAGGCGACGGAACGGAGCCCTTCTTTTTCGCAGAGATCGAGGGTGCGGAGGTAGCAATCCGCAAGGTCCTGCTCGAGCGCCGGGGTGAGGCGGTCATAGACGATCGGGCCGACGATATGGATGATCTTCTTCGCCGGAAGGTTGTAGGCATCCGTCAGCATCGGAACGGCGGTCGGCTGCTCGTAATCCGGTCCGAATTCGGCGCGCAGGCGATTCATCTGTTTGCCGCATTCGGCGCGGAGCTGGACACCGGCGTAGGTGTGGATGCAGTTGTCGATGCAGGCGTGCATGGGGATGAAGCAGCCGAGCATCTCGGAGTTCGCGGCGTTCACGATGGCATCGGCGGCAAGGCGAGTGATGTCACCCTGCCAGACGGAGAG
>CASEEM010000011.1 GCA_949286985.1 uncultured Eubacteriales bacterium | reverse complement strand
CCATCTCCGACCGATAAATCTTTGACCGCTCCTACAGGCGTAAGTGCGGTGTTATGAGGTATTATTCATCGTTTCCAATGGCTATCCCTCTGTCGGAGGCAGGTTGCCTACGCGTTACTCACCCGTCCGCCGCTGTCCTCCCCGAAAATCTACCGAAGCTTCATTCCGAGGACTCTCGCTCGACTTGCATGTATTAGGCACGCCGCCAGCGTTCATCCTGAGCCAGGATCAAACTCTTTAGTAAAGTATGATTCTAAAGGATATATCCTTTAAATCCGTCTCAGTTGACGCTTATGCGTCTCGACTCGTTTCCGAATCATGGTTCGTGAATTGTACAGGGACATCCGATGTGTACATCGTTTGTCTCTTATACTGATCGCGAAACAGATCTCCGGCTTCGCCGTGTCTGTTTCTTGACCGGTTTCTACACTATGAAGTTGTCATGGTTCTGTCGCTTTCGCAAGCTCCCTCGCGAGGCGACTTGTTTAGTATACTCCTGCGGCTATGGAGTGTCAAGCAAAATTTTCGGAAAATTTAAAATATTTTCTCGGGCTGCCGGTACGCCCTCTCCGCAGGGATTTACTCGTTTTCTTCCGGTGCTTCCGGTTCCGCCGATTCTTCCGGTTTAACAGGTTCATTCGAAGCAGCCGGCGCCTCTTCGTCAGAGATTTCAGGCTCCTCCGCCGGCTTTTCCGCAGAAGGCTTCTCTTCCTCTTCTGTCGCCGGCTTTTCCGCAGGGGCCTCCTGCTTCGCGGCCGCCTGTCTCTTCGCACGGAGCGCTTCCTTCGCTTCCTCCGAAAGCGGCGCGAGAAGCGTCATGCGATCCGTTCCCGGCTCTCTCTGAACGGCGACCGTCTTCCCCTTGAGGCGCTGCATCGACTTGAAGTACATGACGGTTACATAAATCTCGACACCGAACATGGCAAAAGCTGCAATCATGATGATCACGACAATGAAGATCAATCCGACCGCGCCGACGGCAACGGTGGCGCCCATCATGTAATCGACCGAGCGGTAGCTGTTCAGCAGCGAATAGAGCGCAATCCCGAGCCCCGCGATGCATACGCCGATGACACACGAGCTGATGATGACGAACACCCGATAGATGCGATCCATCTTGCGCAGGCTTGCAGCCAGCTTATTCTCACCCGCCGCCACAGCGAGCTCCTGAATGCCGTGCGCCGTATGATGCAGAATCTGAATCTTCATCCACGCGCCGACAGCGATAACCGCATCGACGACGATGACGAAGAAGAAGATGCCGACGGCCATACCGGCTCCGAAGTTAAACGCGGAAGCCGTCACGGTCGTCATAATCCAGATTATCAGAATGACCACGGCGAGAATGCCTCCGCCGATTCCGATGGCCAGGTTGATAATATAATAGAGACGAGCCTTCTTGAAGGACTCCGAATAGACCGAGAGGCGCGTCAGGCCCAGAATATACAGGACGACGACCGCAACCTCGACCAGAATCGTGAAGAATCCGCCGCCGAGCCCTGCGGAGGCTCCGTCGCTGTAGACCGCGTCCGTCTGCATGAACAGCGACAGGAAGCCTGAGCCCATGGCGATGAGCGTACCGCCGCACAAGCTGATGAGCTGCGCAATTCCCAGAAATTGAATGCCGGATACATCCAGCTTTTTCTCTCCAATCATGATATTCCCCTTTCAATGATTATTCTTCTATACTATCATGCCTTGAGTTGAGTTTCTATCCTACATGCGTTAAAATGGTAAAAGTCTTGAGAAAAATATCACGAATACAAGGAGGACTCATCCATGGACCTTAAGAAATACCAAGATGCTTTCAACCACAACGTACCGGACGGCTACAACGCCGACACGTACATCATCGTCTGCCCGAAGTGCCACAAGGAGTTCCAGGCGACCCCGGGCGACGTCATCTGCCCGGAGTGCGGCACCGAGCTCACCTTCACGATCGACGAGGAGGTGCCTGCCGAGGAAGCAGCCGAAGAAGAGACTGTGGACGAAGAAGAATAATCTTCGCGCTCCGGCACACTCTATAGAATGTAAAAAAACGGCATTCGAGGATCATTCTCGAATGCCGTTTGCTTTTTGCAGACCTGACAGGACTAACGCTGACGCAAGGTGACATAGACGACATTGTCCTTCGTCAGAAGGCGCAGGCTCTTGAAGTCGCCGACGAATTCCTTCAGATATTTATAGCGCTTACCGCCCTTCATGCTGTAATAACGGACGTCGAAATTCTTGTAATAGCGGGAGAGCTCGCTTCCGACGTATCCGAGATCCGTCGGCTTGCCCTTGTCCTCCTGCTCCTGAATGATGTCCTGAATGCGCCGCTCGATGTCCTTCTTGCTCGGCGTCTTGCCTTCCGAGGCCTCTTCCGCTCTCCGGGCATCGGACGTTCGGAGAGTGCGCTTCGCTTCCTCTTCGATCGAGGCGCGCTCCTCCTCCTGCTTCTGCTTCGCGAGGAGGTCGATGTAGATGAACTTGTCATAGACATTCTCGAGGGCCGCCGTTGCTTTGTCCGATTCGCCCATGCCGATCAGGTAGCAGCCCGATTCGCCCAGGCGGCGAGCCAGCGCAGTGAAATCGCTGTCCGAGGAGACGATGCAGAAGCAATCGACCGTGTCGCGATAAAGGATGTCCATCGCGTCAATGATCAAGGCGCTGTCCGAAGCATTCTTTCCCTTGGTATTGTTGACCAGCATATGCGGGTTGAAGGAATGCTCGATAATCTCATCGACCCACTTGGTGTGGACGATGCGATCCCAATTACCGTAAATTCTCTTATACGAACAGACACCGTAACTCTCGACCTCGCCGAGGATGTACGGCGCATACTGCGCCGAAATGTTCTCCGCGTCGATGAGAAGCGCAATTCGGTATTCGTAATTCTCTGACATGTTGATCCTTTCTCGTCCCGGACAGGACGAAGGTGATTCTCGAAGCGATTATGCGCCGAAATAATCGCGAAGCTCCTTCTCGATCAGTCGAAGCGTCCGTTCCGCACGGGATTCCGCGACGGACTTTTTGCCGTAAAAGCCGAGATAGACCTTGAACTTCGGCTCGGTGCCCGACGGACGGAAGGCCATCCAGTCGAGACCGCGGAGGCGATAGAGGAGGACGTTGGCTTCCGGCATGAAGTCGCGCCAGCCCGAGACCTCGATTTGACCGAGCGATGTGTCCTCTTCGCCGAGCTTGCCGCCGAGGGAGCGGAAGTGCTCCATGAGGCGGTCGCTTCTCCGCTTCCCGAACAGTCGGTCCGAAGTATATTCGATGCTGAGGCTTTTCTCCGAGGCATATCCGTAGAGATTGTAGATCGCTTCGAGCTGCGAGTAGAGGCGGATGCCCTTCGGCTTCATCATGGTGGTCATTTCCGCGATGATGAGGGCGGCCGCGATCGCATCCTTGTCGCGAACCTCGCCGCCGAAGAGGTAGCCGTGGCTTTCCTCGAAACCGAAGAGGAAGTACTCCTCGCCTTCATCCTGATGCTCGCGAATGAGGGCGGCCGTATTCTTGGAGCCGGTCAGGGTCTCATAGAGCTTGACGCCGTAATGACCGCAGATGGCTCGTGCCAGGTGAGACGAGACGACGGAGATGGCCGCGAAGCCGTTCTCCGGAATCGCATCCTTCGCGGCGCGCGTCGAGAGGAGGAATTCCATCAGAATGCAGCCAATCTGGTTGCCGTTCAGAATGTGATATTCCCCGTCCGCATAGACGGCTACGCCGAGACGATCGGCATCCGGATCGGTCAGGAGGACGATATCCGCCATGACTTGATGGGCGAAGCGGAGGGCCTCGTCATAGGTATCATCATATTCCGGATTCGGGCAGCGCACTGTCGGGAAGTCGCCGTCCGGCTTCATCTGGTCATGGACCTCGAAGACCTTCTCATAACCAAGTGTGTGAAGCGTCTCCAGCAGCGGACGTGCCCCCGTTCCGTGGAGCGGGGAATAGACGATGCGAACGTCGGCACGGGCGCGGCTCCCGATCTCGTGGTGGCGCACCGAGTCGATGAGATAATTCGTATATGCTCGGTCGATGTCCTCCGGGACCCATTCCACCGTACCCTCTTCGAGGTAGTCCTTGAGGCTGTCGAAAGCGGCGACCTCCTCGAAGATCTCTTCCGGCATCGGGGTGAGCATGCTGACCTCTGCCGCCTCCTTATCCGTGAGCTGGGCGCCGTCGGCGCGGTAGACCTTGAAGCCGTTATATTCCTTCGGATTGTGAGAGGCCGTGATCATGACGCCTCCCGCCGCAGAAAGGCGGCGAACGGCGAAAGAGAGCATCGGAACCGGATGCATCTCACGGAAAAGATAGACATGGACGCCGGAGGATGCGAGCATCTTCGCCGTAATCTCGGCGAAGAGCTTCGAACCGTGTCTCGAATCGTAGCTGATGACGGCTCCGGCCTCCCCCTCCTGACGGAGGAGGTACTGCGCACAGCCCTTGGCTGCGGCGGCCACCGTATAGATATTCATGCGGGACGGCCCCGGTCCCATCAGCGCGCGAAGTCCGGCTGTGCCGAAATCGAGCTCTGCCGAGAACTCCTCTTCGATGACGCCCGGCTTCGTGATGAGGTTACGAAGATCCTTCAGCATTTCCTTGTCGGCGCGGGCGCGGTTGACCCACTCCGTATATCTCTTCATAGCCCTTGTTTCTTCCATAATCCAATCCTCAATTAGAACCCATTTGCATTTGCGATGATGCATCGCAAGCCGTTTGCCGCGTATCGCGCGACAAACGGCTTTTTTTACATGAAAACAACTATTCTACGGTGACGCTCTTCGCGAGATTTCTCGGACGGTCGATCTCGCAATGCTTCTCCTTCGCGACGTAGTAAGCGTAGAGCTGAAGCGGGATGACGCTGAGAAGCGGCGTGACCTCGTCGATGCACTGCGGAATGTAGAAGGTTACATCCGAGTGCTCCTCAATCTTCGTGTTGCCCTCCTTGGCGATAGAGATGATCTGAGCATTACGCGCCTTGACCTCCTGGATGTTGGAAACCATCTTGTCGAAGAGACGGTCCTGAGTGGCGAGTGCGATGACGATGGTCTTCGGCTCCATCAGGGCGATGGTGCCGTGCTTGAGCTCGCCGGCTGCGATAGCGAAAGAGTTGATATAAGAAATCTCCTTCAGCTTGAGGGAGCCCTCATAAGCGACGCTGGAATCGATGCCGCGGCCGATGAAGAAGACCTGATCGCGGTCATAGAGCTTCTTCGCCAGCTTCTCGATGGCCGGTCTCATCTCGAGGACCTCTTCCATCTGCTTCGGAACAGCGACGAGCGCGTCGACCATCTCGCGATAATGATCTGCGTCGATCGTTCCGCGAAGGTCGGCGAAATAGAGGGCCAGGAGATAGAGGCAGAGGAGCTGCGTCGTGTAGGCCTTCGTCGATGCGACGGCAATCTCCGGACCGGCCCAGGTATAGAAGACATCGTCGGATTCGCGAGCGACCGTGCTTCCGACAACATTGACGATGGAGAGGACATAAGCGCCCTTCTTCTTCGCCTCACGAAGCGCCTCGAGCGTATCGGCCGTCTCACCGGACTGCGAAATCGCGATGAAGAGCGTCTTCTCATCGACGAACGGATCGCGATAACGGAACTCGGATGCGATATCGACCTCAACCGGGAGCTTCACGATCTTCTCGAGGATATAACGGCCGACGAGTCCGGCATGATAAGCCGTACCGCAGGCGACGATGCAAACCTTGTTGAACTGCGCGAAGTGCTCCGGCGTGAGCTTCATATCATAAATGTCAACGCGGCCGTCATCCGTGAGGTTGCGGCGAAGCGTCTCCATGATGCCCTGCGGCTGCTCGTAAATCTCCTTGAGCATGAAGTGCTCATAATCACCCTTTTCGGCGGCGTTGACGTCCCAGCTGATGTGGAGCGTCTCGCGAGTGACCTTCTTGCGGTCCTTATCCCAGATGGTGACGCTGTCCGGACGGAGCAGGACGAGGTCATCATTCTCGAGCAGGTGAACATCCTTCGTATACTTGAGCAGCGCCGAGAAATCCGACGCGACGAAATTACAGCCCCGGCCCTTGCCGACGATGAGCGGCGCATTGCGGCGGAAGGCGACGAATTCATCCGGGCGGTCATATGCGACAGCTGCGAGTGCAAAAGTGCCCTCCATCTCGGAAACGGCACGGCCCAGAGCCTCTACCAGCTCAAGCCCCTCCGCATAATACTTGCCGACCAGGACGGCGGCGACCTCGGAATCCGTCTCGCTGCGGAAGGAGAAGCCTTCCTCCAAGAGGCGCTGCTTGATCTCCGTATAATTCTCTACCAAACCGTTATGAACGAGCGCGACCTTGCCGTCTGCACTGAGATGCGGATGGGAATTGATATCCGACGGTGCGCCGTGCGTTGCCCAGCGCGTATGACCGATGCCGACATGACCGCCGAGCTTCTCGTCTCCGATCATGCGCTCGAGATTAACGATGGCGCCGACGTGCTTACGAACCTTGAGCTCGCCGTTATCCACGACAGCGATGCCGGCCGAATCATAGCCGCGATATTCCAATTTCTTGAGACCCTCGAGAATAATGCCCTGCGGAGCCTCTGTTCCGACATAACCTACGATTCCGCACATAGTGAAATCCTCCTTGTTTGCGTTATCTATTCCTTCGGCTTCTCTTCGTCGGCTGCCGGCCGACGAAGCGCCGATGCTTATTCTCCGTAACGTTCTCCGATCATCGCCGCCAGCTCTTCGGCGTACTTCGTGATGATCTCCTCGTCCGGTCCCTCGAGCATGACGCGAATCAGCGGTTCGGTGCCGGACGGACGAATGAGGACGCGGCCCGTGCCCTTAAGCTCTTCCTCGATGGCCTTGCTTCTCGCTGCAATCTCCGAATCGTCAAAAGCCTTCTTCTTGCCCTCTGCCATGACGCGGACGTTGACCATGGCCTGCGGGAAGATCTCGATCTCGTCGCGGAGCTCGCTGACCTTCTTGCCGGAGGCGAGAACCGCCTTCATGAACTGAAGCGAGCTCAGGACGCCGTCGCCCGTCGTCGTATAATTCAGGAAAATCATGTGACCGGACTGCTCTCCGCCGAGAACGGATCCGCTCTTCAACATGGACTCGAGCACGTAGCGGTCGCCGACCTTCGTGACGTCAACCGTGATGCCTCTCTCGCGGAGATATTTGTGAAGTCCGATATTGCTCATGACGGTCGCCGTGACGCGCTCGTCGAAAAGCGCATCCTCTTCCTGGAGCATGCGCGCGCAGATGCAGATAATGCGGTCACCGTCCACCAGTCTGCCGCGGTCATCGACGACGATCAAGCGGTCGGCATCGCCGTCAAAGGCGAGACCGATATCGGCGCCGATTTCGACGACCTTCGCCTGAAGCGCTTCCGGATGCGTCGAACCGCAGTGCTCATTGATATTGATTCCGTTCGGCTCATCGGCAAGCATCGTGACGTCGGCGCCGAGAGCCGTATAGACCATCTTCGCCGTCTGGTACGAAGCGCCATTCGCCGTGTCGAGCACGACGGAAAGGCCGTCAAGGCGGCGATCCATCGTCCCGAGCAGGAATTCTGTATACGTATGAAGGGCATTGCTCTCGCCCTCGAGGCAGCGGCCGAGCTTCTCTCCGACATATTCCGGATGTGCGAAGTCGTGCGCGAGAACGATATCCTCGATGCGCTCTTCAATGCTGTCATCCAGCTTGAAGCCGTCACCGTTAAAGATCTTGATGCCATTATATTCAAACGAATTGTGCGAAGCCGAGATGACGACGCCGGCATCGGCTTCATAATGACGAACGAGATAAGCGACCGCCGGAGTCGGGATGACGCCGAGCTTGATCACATTGCCGCCGACCGAGAGGATGCCGGCCGTCAGCGCGTTTTCCAGCATATCGCCGGAAACTCGCGTATCCTTGCCGATGACGAATACCGGTCTCTCCTGCTTCTCTGCGAGAACAAAAGCAGCGGCTCTTCCGATCTCAAAGGCGAGCATCGGCGTCAGCTCTTTGTTCGCGACACCGCGCACACCGTCCGTTCCAAACAATCTGCCCATGATGAACTCCTTGTTCTTAATTTGCTTTCCTGCAAGTTTCTTTCTATTCGAGTACTAATCGAACCGTAGACGGCGAAACGGTATATCGTATGTCGTCCCTGTTCGCAATCTCCGCTTCGACCTCATGCGTACCTGCATCCAGGTCCGCAGCGTTCACCGTTACATGAATAGCGCTCTCCGTCAGGGCGTCGAGATCCTTGCGAAGGCCCTTCGCCGTGACGGTTACGCTCCCGTCAATCGTCGCTTTAAGGCCCTGCGCCTTGCCAACGATCTTAATCTGCGAAGCCGGGATATCGAAGGTCTTCGTCTCGAAATACTCGACCGTCACGGTCATCTTTAAGAAGCGCGACTCATCTGCCGCGTAGATGCCCTTCGGCAGAATCGGCGTAAGATCGACCTCCTGCGTCGAGTTGACATTCGAGAGGTCCACGGTCTCCGTCTCCACGGAATCGAGATCGGCCAGGTCATCCGGGAGGCCCTTGACCTTCATCGTGGTCGGCGCATCGTAAGTACGGATGAAATCGTCCGTCTCGGCATTCGATACATGAACCGTCAGGTTGACCGTCTTCATCTCGCCATCGATTGCCTTGACCGTGACTGTGGACGGATTCACATCGACAAAGGAGATCTCATTGCCCTGTCTGTCGATCGGAACCGGCTTCACCTCAAAGGTCTTCTCCTCCTGAATGACCTCATCCGAATGGAGCGGCAGCTTCGCATAGGCGACGCGCTCGACAAGGCTGGCCGCACCGCGGACCTCTACCTCATCGACACTCTGCTCGGTGACGACCGGCTCGCTCTTCGTCTCATCGTCAAAAATCGGCTTCGTCTCCACGGTCTTGGTGACGAGATCCTCGACGGTGACCTCGATGCTGTTGACGGACTGCGTCTTCACCGTGATATTATTCGGCGTCGTGATGTGGACAGCCAGAAGGTTCCGGCCCTTGCCGGCGTCCGCCACATCTACCGTCGCGCGGACGTCGGATTCACTCAGATTCTGGAGATCGACGCGGCGTCCTTCGACGACGACGCGCAGCGTGCTCTGACTGACGGCGCTGACGGCAAGGCCGTTATTCATCAAGTTTTCCTCATTCGTGATCGTGATCGGCAGCTCACGATACGTCTCCGTCGTCGTCGGGTTCGTGTTGTAGACGACGAAAACCCAGAGTGCGAGCGCAATCAGAATGGAAAGCACGAGATTCATCTTGTTAAGTTCTTTCTTGAACTTAGGCGTCTTTGCCATCCGAGCTACCTCCTTTCTTGCGAATCGCACGAACGAAGCGCTCATAGACGGTCGCCTCCGTCGGCAGGTAGAGATTCAGAAGGATCTTCTCAATCGTCTTGCCGTCGACGAAGCGACGAATCTTGCCGTTCTCGGCAATGGATACGATGCCCGTCTCTTCAGATACGATGATGATCAGCGCATCGCTGACCTCCGACAGACCGACGCCGGCCTTATGACGCGTGCCGACGTTGCGTCCGATATTCTTATTCTCCGTCAGCGGAAGGACGCAGGCCGCCGCACAGATGCGGTCACCGCGAATGATGACGGCGCCGTCGTGAAGAGGCGTGCCTTCGTAGAAGATCGTGCCGAGCATGCGGACCGTGATCTCCGAATCGACCGGCACGCCGGTCTCGATGATGTCGGTCAGCATGGTATCGCGCTCAATCGCGATCAGGGCGCCGGTGCGACTCGAGGAGAAATCCTCGACAGCCTCGACAATGTTGTCGACCGTCTCCACCGCCTTGCTCTTATCGATATTACGGAACGTATTCGCGACGAGATTCCTCCTTCCGACCTGCTCGAGGCCGCGGCGAAGCTCCGGCTGGAACAGCACGACGATGGCCACGACTCCGATGGTAAAGAGGTTCTTAAGAAGGAAATTCAGGACATAAAGGTCCAGAATATCGGACACGAAGAAGACCGCCAGGATGACGATGATTCCGCGCACGAGCTGCTGCGCTCTCGTCTCACGAATGAATTCGAGAATCTTATAAGTAATGTAGGAGACAATCGCGATATCAAGGGCATCGGTGATCCGAAAGCCGGAAAGAATGTTTAATAATGTATCCAGCATAATACCGCCTCCTAAACACAATAAATCACTATATTATACCTTTTTTTGTATTTCTAATCAACATGCCGAGGTTTAACAGAACTTTAACAGCCATCGGACTGCGGCGCCATGTCAAGAAGAATGCCGTATTCCATCAGATAGAGATAGCTCTCCTTGACCGGATATCCCGTGCCCATCCGGAGAGCCTCGGCATAGATCTCCGTCTGGAGCTGATACGTCTCCCGGATCCGCTCGAGCTCGCTCGGCTCCGGCGTACCGTCCGGCAGGGTCTTCAGGCGATTGCTCTTATAATCGATCAGCACCCAGGCGCTGTCTTCGAGAAAAGCGCAGTCGATGACGCCCTGAACGAGCGCCGCTTCGCCTCCCACATTCATGCGCAGCGTGAACGGGTGCTCCTTCTCGAGAAGCCCCTTCGTCTCCGCCTGCGCGGCTCTTAATGCCGTCTCGCTGTTCAGGAAATCGTCGATAGTCTTGAGATGGAGCGTTCGGCAGACCTCTTCCTCAACGGCACCGTTCGCAACCAGATATTCGATCTGCTCCTTCACATAATCCCGGTCCGAGACGGCGCGGGCAAAGGAAAGGAATTCGAGAATACGGTGATAAGCCGTTCCTCGGTCGGCCGCCGTCACGCGGGTCGGAAGGATGAGCTTCTTCTTCCAGCGGCCGATCTGCCGCGGCTCGTCCTCCTGACGCTGCTCCGGCACCTCGCCGTCCTCCCCCGTCATCGCATATTCCGAAGGCTTCTTTTCCTCTTCCGACGGTACGGAGAACATGCGCTGCTCGGCGCATTCGGCATGCCCAGCACGCTCAGTACGCCCGGCACGCTCTGCACGTTCGGCGCGTTCGGCATTCTCAGCCATGCGAAGCTCCGAAACAGAATATTTCGCCTTTCTCGTCAGGAGGTCGCGACGGACATATTCATAGGAGAGTCTCCGGCGAAGCTCTTCGGTCAGATCGGCCAACTCTTCGCTCGGAACCGCTGCTGCCTCCTCCAGGAAGGCATGGATATCCTCGCGCTTCTCCTCGGCAATCGCCTCTCCGAGTGTCTCTGTCACCTCGATATTCGTATCGAGGCTCAGAACCTCGGCCATCATG